>DUBO01000012.1 GCA_012960245.1 Candidatus Binatota bacterium
GGGGCTGGTCGCGGTGTCGGTGGTGGCCTTGTCGCTGTCTGCTCCGGTGGCGGCCGATCGGCTGCGCAGGGACATGCACGCCCACCCGTGGCCGCGGGTGGATAAACCGCGAGGTGCTGCTGGGCAGGTCTACCGTTTTCTTGCAGGAGCCACGGGACGCAGCGTAGTGATGGCCCCCATGGGGTTCTCCGAATTGCTGCCCGCGTTGTCGGGCAAGCCGGTGGTCGCTGCCACCGAGCGCTGCACCCTGGTATTTTCGCGCAATGCCGCCGAGGCCTACCTCAGGCTGAAAGATTCGACCGAGTTCTACCTGCCGACGACAAGCGCTGGGCGGCGTGAGCAGATAGCCTTGCGTTACCAAGCCGGCTACGTGGTGGTGCCGAAGCGACTGGTAGCTACAGGCAGCGAAGATCTGTGGCTGCGACGCACGAGTGCCTCCAGTTATATTGCCGTCGAGGCCACTGCGGCCGATCGCGGGACCGGCGAGTTTCCGCGGGAGTGGACACGCGTGCTGGAAAACAGGGACTACCTTGTTTTTGCCACCGGGTACGCGACCGAAGAGGCGGATGGCCGGCGGCTCGCGGGGGGCGGCGATGATCTGTCGTCCTGGCGTAAGTTTCTGGAACTGGATCCGGACCCCGGCCCGGATTCGGCAGAACAAGCCGGCCTTCAACCAGACAGCGAGGACACTTCGGGAGGCCAGGCAGTGACGGGTCTGTTTGATGAGCGCCGACTGCTGCTGAGCGCTAACCCGCCGTCGCTGTCCAGTGGAGAGGCCGACTCGTTCAACTGGAGCGGGGCAGTGTCTGCGTGGGAGGACTCAGCTGCCTGGGTAGAGCTGAGCCTGGAACTGCCCGAGGACTGTGTTGTCAGTGGCATAGAGATCGTTCCTTTGCAGGATGGCGACAGCAGGCAGGTCTTCGAGCTCAGTTCAGAGGGCCACAGCACGAGACGGCAGGCTCTTGATGGCCTGCCTATAGCGCTGTCTCTTGAGCCACGCAGGAGGACGCGAGTTGATCTGCAACTGGCCGGTCTGTTGGGCTCGTCGCCGGCGCTGTCTGGCTTTCGCGTGACTGGCGATCCAGAAAGTTGCAGGCCACGCCGGGCCGAGCTGCCTCGAGTTGAAACTGGCACGGGCGAGTTACTGGAACTGGCGTGGACCTTTCCGCGCAACGCGCGGGCGGGCCTTGGCCTGGCCCGCCGCCTCGCCCACGAGGGGCGCACCGGCGACGCGCGGGCCGTGCTCGCGGCAGCGCTGGCGACTGACCCCGGGCTGGCCAGCGCCTGGGTCGAGTACGGGCTGATGCTCGATCAGCAGGGGGACTTTGATAGCGCGGTAGTCGCGTTTCGCCGAGCTCTCGAGGTGGATTCCAACCACGCCTGGGCGCAGGGCTGCCTGTCCTGGGCCCTTTTTCGCAGGGGTAACCTTCCTGCTTCCGTGTACCATTCGGCTCGCGCGTTGCGCCTGGATGAGGGCTACGCCGACGCTTGGACCTTGCTGGGGATGGCCCTGCGTTCGGCCGGCGCCCGCTCGCTGGCCGAGAGTTCTCTGCGGCGGGCGGTAGAAGAGGACCCCGGCCGTGCCTGGGGCGTGCTGGAACTCGCCCGCCTGCTGGAGGACGACGGTCGCCGGGCCGAAGCTGTGCATCTGCTTGACGAGTTCGTGCGGCGCGAGCCCGGCCAAAACAAGGCTGCGCGGTTGCTGCGACTACTGCGGTCGAGGCTGCAGGCCGGAGTTGCGGTGCCGGGGTGAGGATCGCGCTGCTCGGACCCGCGCCACCAATGCGCGGTGGTATCGCGGCGCACAGTCGTGGGTTGTTGCGCGAGCTGGAGAGCATCGGGCACGACACGCTGCTTGTCTCCTGGCGTCGACCTTATCCGCCCGGCGCGCGTGGCTACCAGCTCATCGATGAAGATCCTTCGGCCTTACTCGACGTTCTCAACCCGGTGACCTGGAGGAGGGCGGCGAGACAGCTTGTTGATCAGGCTCCGGATGTCCTGGTCGTGCAGTGGTGGCATCCAGTGACTGCTCCCTGCCTCGCCTGGGTCCTGGCCTCTTGTCGCGGCGCTGGCCTCGGCGCGCCCGTGCTGGTCGTTTGCCACAATCACACTCCGCACGAATATTTTCCCGGCAGCCGGCCGCTCACCCGCCTGCTTCTGGATCGGGCCGACGGCTTGCTTGCTCACTCCCGCTGGGTGGCAAGCGAACTCGGGCGGCACTACCCGAGGGCTGTTTTGAGGAGCTGTCCCATGCCGGTGCTGGAAGATTACTCTTCGAGTTTTCCTGGTCGTGACGAAGCCAGGAATAGACTAGGCCTGGACAACAGTGGGGTGGTTTTTCTCGCTGCCGGACATTTGCGCCGCTACAAGGGCATCGAGTTGTTACTTACTTCCTGGGCGCGTTCGGGTCTCGGCAACCAGGGAGCGGTGCTGATTCTTGCGGGCAGCAATTACCTGCCGGCCCGCGCTCGACGTCTGCTGCTGTCGTCGCTCGGCCATTCGTGTCGGTTGTTCGATCATTATCTCAACGACGACGAGCTGGCTACCCTGCTGGCCGCCAGCGACGTGGCCGTGTCTCCCTGCCTGAGGGCGTCTCAGAGTGGCTTTCTCCCCCTGGCCGAGGCCTCGGGGCTGGCCCTGCTGGCGAGCGACGCGGGCGGCCTGGCCGAACAGCTCAAGGGAGGGGCGCGGCAGGAGCTTTTCGCGGCCGGAAATCCAGCCCAACTCTGCCGGGCGCTGCAGAGGGCAGCGCAGACGGCAATTTCCAGTCCCCCCGGGGGAGGCTGGAATGCCGACAGGATGAAGAAAAGCTGGCAACAAACAGTCCAAACCCTTGAGGACGAACTCAAAGGGCTTTTACGGCGGCAGTATACCGGGATAGCTGCAGCCGGACGGCCCGGCGTGGTATAATTTCCAATTCCAATGCCGGTCTATTCTTACCAGGCCCTCGACCAGGACGGACAGGTCGTCGAGGGCGTAATTGACGCCGACACCGAGTCGACGGTGATCGCCAACTTGCGTGGCCAGGGGCGCCGGCCGCTCTCGGTTTCGCTGGGAGAGATCGCGGGCAAGTCCAATGGGTTTTCGCTACCGGATCTCGCGTCGCTTCTGGGCCGCGACAAGGTACGCACACACGACCTCGCGTTGTTTACCCGAGAGCTGGCCACCCTGTTGCGTGCGGGCATGCCGCTGGACCGCAGCCTGCAGAGCCTCGCCGGGCTGAGCGAGAGCGAGGCCATGAAGACAATCGTCGGTGACGTGCTGCAGATGGTCAGGGAGGGCAAAACGCTTTCGTTTGCGCTCACCGAGCGACCCACCGTCTTTCCGCCCCTTTACGTCAACATGGTCCGCGCCGGTGAAGCCGGTGGCGTACTGGAGTCGGTACTCGAGCGCCTGGCCGACTACATGGAAACCTCGGAGAAAAATCGCGAAGAGATTCGTTCGGCTATGACCTACCCGGCTATTCTCGGATTCGTCGGCAGTATTTCGATAATCATCCTGCTCACCTACGTCCTACCCCGCTTCACCGTCATATTTGAAGACCTCGGTGCGGCCATGCCGCTGTCGACCCGCATAGTGATGGGTGCCAGCGAGTTCATACAGAACTGGTGGTTCATGATCATCATCGCGGGGGTGGGGTCCTGGCAGGGGTTCAGGCGCTGGGCCGCTACTCCCAAGGGGCGTGGCCTGATCGACGACTGGAAACTGCGCGCGCCCATGCTCGGCGATCTCACGCGGAAGAGTCAGGTCGCTGATTTTGCGCGCACGCTCGGCACCATGCTCAAGAGTGGTGTGCCGTTGATCCAGTCGCTGGAGATCGTCAGGGAAGTCATCACCAACACCGTCATCAGTCAGGCGGTAGAAGTCGTGCAGCGAGATGTCAGCGAGGGCAAGGGGATGGCCACCACGCTGGAACGAAGTGGCGTCTTTCCGTCGCTCGCACTGCAGATGGTGGCCGTCGGTGAAGAAACAGGGCGGCTCGACGACATGCTCCTGGTCGTCAGCGAACACTACGACCGTGAAGTTGGTACGGCTATAACCAGGTTCATGTCCATGCTTGAGCCGGCGATGCTCATGATCATGGGTCTGGTTACCGGATTCATAGTCATATCCATGATGTCGGCCGTGTTCAGCGTCAACGAGCTGGTGGGCTGAGGCAAAGTGAAGCGGAGGTAAGCGAGAATGATGGACTTGAATAAAAAACGACGCGCGCAGCAGGGTTTCACCATGATCGAGCTGCTGCTGGTGATGGTAATACTGGGCATGCTGGCGGCCCTGGTCGGGCCCAACCTGATCGGGCAGGCTGGCAAGGCCCGCAGCAAGACGGCCAGGGTGCAGATAGCCAGCCTGGGCACGGCGCTGGATACCTACGCGCTCGACGTTGGCAGGTATCCCAGCGGGGCGGAGGGGTTGCAGGGGCTCAGGGACCGGCCGTCGGGCCTGGCCATGTGGGACGGACCGTACCTGGCCAAGAAGGTCCCGATGGACCCCTGGGGTAACCAGTACCAGTACCAGGAGCCGAGTACGGGGGGTCTCTACACGATCACCTCTTTCGGATCCGACGGCAGGGCAGGTGGCGAGGGCGACGCCGTCGACATCACGAACCTCGACTGAGATCTCTCCGTGTTGAACCGCAGCAGCCGCGCAGGATCGAGCAAGGGGTTTACCCTGATAGAGCTGGTCGTGGTCATGGTTATCCTGGCCGTGACCGCGGTGCTGGTGCTGCCCTCGGTGCAGGGCGGTATGCGGCAGCGCGAAGTGCGACATTCTCTGCAACGCTTTGTCGCCTCGGTTCGCAGGGCTTCGTCGCGCGCCACCTTCGAAAGAAAGCACGAATCGATGGCCGTCTGGCCACTGGAAGGAAAATGGTCGGTGGGGGTGCCCCCGCAGGAGTTCCTGTACGGTGAAGGTGACGGTACGGCGAGCTCCGGCAAGATATTTGAGCTGCCCGAATTCGGGCGCTTCGAAGAAGTGCTCGGCGGCAGGGTCGTGCCGGGGGACGTCGTGTTGTTCGATTTCTATCCGGCGGGTGGTTCGAGCGGTGGCAGCGTCGAGATCCTCTACGACGTGGGGGGCGAGCAACAACGCTGGACTTTGAGCATAGACCCCCTTCTGAGCGATGTCAGGGTGGAGGCCCCGCAGGGATGATTGTTGGGCGACAACACGCACCGCGTCCCATGCTCCGACGGCAGCAAGGCTTCACGCTGCTCGAAGTGGTGATCGCCGTTTCCTTCATGGCGGTGGCCATGGCCGCGTGCATGGAGCTGTTCTCGGGTAGCCTCAAGCTCGCCGGGCGGGCTTCTGCCAGCAGCGAGGCCACTATACTGGCCTCTTCGGTCATGGACGGAGTGATGTGGAAGGTTGAGCTCGATGACACCGAGGAGCGCGGCAGCGAAGGTCGTTTTGACTGGACTCTTTCGGTGACCGGCGTCGAGGCCGAGCTGGGCGCCTGGGAGGGCGTGCCGCGTGAAGAGCTCAGCGATGATTACGAACTCAAGAGGGTTGAAGTCACAGTTGCCTGGCGAGGCGTTTCGGGCGACCGCCGGGTGGCGCTGGCCACCACGCGCATGCAGGAGAAGTACTGAAAGCCCGTGAAAAGTGATTTTCAGCGCGGGTTTACCCTGGTGGAGATGATGATCGCCATGACCATCGTCACGCTGATAGCTGCGTCCATATACGGGGTGGTGTCCATAGGCGCGCGCTCGGCTGGCTCCGGGGAGCGCGTAACCGAACAGGCCCGCCGTCATCGCGTGGCCACGGGTCTCATCACGCGCCAGCTTTCTTCGGCAGTGGCCATACGGCTGGAGGACGAGGACGGCGAGTCGGTGCCTTATTTCCTCGGCGAGAGCGAGAGCGTGGAGTTTGTTACGTCGGCGCCGCAGCGGCCCGATTCCAGTGGCATGGGCCTGGTGCGCTACTGGTACGAAGACGGCGCGCTGTTGATGTCGGAGATGCCGGCCTTTGCGGTGGCGGGGGCCAACAGGCTGGGTGTCGACCTGGAGGATTACACGCTGACGACAGTGTTGTTTTACGACGTCGACAGGTTTCGTGTGGGCTACCTGCGCACGTCAAATGACATCGATGACTGGGAAGAAAGCTGGGACGCGGCCGATAGCGAGGAGCTACCGTCGGTGGTGCGTTTTGAATTGAGCTCCGATATACCCGGCGGGCCTAGCTGGACGCACGAAATTCCGGTCTACGTGGCCGCCATAAATGAGCTGCACGGAGAAGGTGATTTTCGCGGGGCCAAGTCGATCAAGTCCACGCTGAGAAAGAAAGACAAGGACTCCGACAAGGAGCCCGACAAGGCAAAGTCTCAGTCGAAGTCCTCTTCATCGTCTAAAACCGGCACGTCCGGCCGCAAAACCACGAGCACTACCTGACATGGAGCAGACAAAAAAGTCGCGGCAGGCCGGAGTGGCCCTTATACTTGTAGTGTGGACTTTTGCCGCCCTGTCAGTAATGGCGGCAGAGTTTGCGAGGGCCATGAGGGAGGACGCCCGGAGGGCCGGCAACTTTGAGCGGTCAACCCGGGCCCGCTACGTGGGCGTGGCAGCAGTGAATGAAGTGCTGCTGCTCCTGACCGAACGCGCGGGCAAGAGCAGGCGCAATCGCTCGAAGGACGAGGAAGAAGAGGAAGAACAGGTCGGCCCGCTGGACATGCTGGTACAGGGGGATGGCCAGTGGGTGAGGTCGCGATTCCTGGGGCATCCCTGCGAGGTGAGGGTGTCCGATGAGGGTGGTAAGCTTGCCCTCAATGCTATCGACAGGGAAGCTGTCGAAGAGATAATGATGAACCTGGGTTACACGGAACTTGAGGCAGAGACTGTCGCCGACTCTATCGCCGATTGGCGTGACGGCGACGACCTGCACCGTGTGAACGGAGCCGAGGACCAGTACTACGAGAGCCTGTCTCGACCTTACGTGGCCAAGAATGGTCCTTTCGATTCGCTGGAAGAATTGTTGCTCGTGAGGGGTGTGAGCCCGTTCGTTTTCTACGGAGATAGTGAGCTGCCCGGCTTGCGGGATATTTTTTCGGTCTACCACGACAGCAAGCGTCTCAATTCCAGCACGGTGCCGGCAGCGGTGATGATGGCCCTGAGTGGAGTAGAGAAAGAAGAAGCCTGGGGCTTCAGCGATGAGCGGGCAGTCGAAGGCAGGGACGTGCCGCCTGCCTTGCGAGAGTTGCTCGATGGCGGTGCGGTTTCTGCGAGGCCTTCGGCCATGCGCGTGGTAACGGTTGAGGCCCGGGTCAAGGAGCGAGGCGGCCGGGTACTCGGGCATGTGAGCACGGTGGTCAAGCTGGGTGGCAGAGGCGATGGCTTCCAGGCCCTGCGCTGGAACGACGTGATTTTCTCGCGCCCGGGCTTCGGTGACGATCGAGGTGGTCCAGACGAAGCGGGCCTGGGGCAGGTGGCGGGCTGATGGAATTGACCGGATTTCTTGGTCGCCTGGCCCGAGCCGATTTTGCCGACGCGTTGGGCATCTACGTAACGGCTGGAATGGTTTCCCTGGTGCTGGTCCGCAAGCGGGTCAACTCGGTCAAGGTGGTGGCGGTTGAAAGCGCCGAGCTCGCCGGGGAATCCGACGCTCGTGATTCTGTCCTCGAGGGCGTGATCAAGGCGTTTGTCGAGCGGCACGGGATTGACGACGCCAGAGTTTCCCTCGCAGTGGGCCGGGACATAACGATGTTCGGAGACCTTCAGCTCCCCGCTTCGGCCGTGGCCAATCTCGAGCAGGTGCTGGGCTACGAAATGGATCGCCTGCTGCCGATCCCCGCCGAGGAGCTGTATTCGGATACACTTGTGCGGCCGGTGGGCGAAGGCGATGAAAAATTCGCTGTGACCGTAGTCACGGTGATGAAGAAAGAAGCGGATCGCCTACGGGAGATTCTCGAGGGCCTGGGACTCGAAGGAGCATCTTTTACAGCCCAACCGGTTGCCGCCTGCGATTTTTTCGAGTTCTGTTCGCCGACCGCGGCAGGGGTAACCGGCCTTGTTACCGGCGAAGGCGAGCAGACCTGCATGGCTGTGTGTTACGCAGGCTCGTTGGTTTCGAGCAGGACCTGGGATCGCTACGTGGTCGAGCCCGCCGAGGGCCGCCTGCGTCGCGAGGTAGAACGTTTTCTGCCCGAGAGGCTGGATGCCGAACTTCGGATCGTGGGTAGTAGCGGCAGCGACGGTGAGGTTTCCCTCGCTGAGCTGCTGCCAGCTGATTGCCTGGCCGAGGGGGTGTATATTTCAGACAACGAAGCCATCGCCGTTGGTGCGGCGCTGGGGCAGCTCGGAGAGGGCAGGCAGTCCTTCTGCCTGCTGCCGGCTGACATGGTCAGGGGGTCGGCCGGTTTCGGGCTCAGGGAAATGGCCCTGGCCGCGGTTGTGCTTTTGATGGCGGGCGGTCTTGCCATGACCATCGGGCTGAAGAACCTGGCCGTAAATGGGGCACTGGCGGCCGAGGTGGGCCGCCTGGCGCCACTGGCTGCGCAAGTCAGCTCGCTGGAAGAAGAGAACCGGCAGCGTCTTGATCTCGTGTTTCAACTCGAGGCGGATGCCGAACAGAGCGTGCTTTCCTACTTGAGGGCCGTAACCACCCTGGTGCCCCGCACGGCCTACCTCACGACTTTTCGTTTCAAGGGCGACAGGATCGAGCTCGATGGAATTGCCGACAGTGCTTCGGGGCTTATCGGCGTGCTCGAAAAGTCGCCGTTGTTCAATAACGTGGAATTTACGGCTCCGACAACCAAGTACCTTCAGAGTCAGGAGCGGTTTTCGTTGCGCATGAGGATTGAGAAATGACCCTGGCTGAACGATGGGAGGCCCTGTCGCTTCGCGAGCGCGTGCTGGTTGGTGGCGTGGGGCTGTTGCTCCTCGCTTTTGGTGGTCGTTCTGCCTTCGTCGCCGTGGTGGCGGAGGTGCCCGGCGGAAGCACCGACGAAGCCTGGGTGCAGTTGAAGAAAATAGATACCTACAACAGGGTCTACGCGCGCCACGACGCGGCCGAGAAGCGGCAAGCAGAGGCGCGGGAGCGTTACCGGCGCGTTCAGGCGAGCCTGATCCCCGGTTCTACGCCCACGCAAGTCGGGGCCGAGCTGCAGGGAGACCTGGGAACCATGGCGGGAGCGGCCGGTCTCAATGTTCTCAGCTCGCAGATACTGAGGGTGGAAGAAGTCCAGAACTTTCACCGCATCGGAGTGAGGCTTACCCTCAGCGGCAATCTCAGCGGCGTGGCGAGGCTGCTGTCGTCGATTGAATCTGATGATATAGACTTGCGGGTTACCCTGTTGGAAATAAACAGAAAACTCGGCGCGCGCCGCCGGCCGACGCCTACCGCTAGGCCGGGTACGACTTCCACCAGCTCCACGGTAGCGGCGCTCACGGCCACGATGGAAGTGAAAACCTTCATGCAGGAGCAGTTGTGAAAGGCTTGATGCAGGCCGTTGCCCTCACGCTGGTAGTGCTGGCCGCTATCCTGGGCTGGCGTATTGTTTCGGTGGTGAGCATCCAGCCTCCGCTTTTCAACGAGTTACCTGGCCAGCTGCTCGGAGAGTCTTTGCGGCCCGCTCCCAGGAGCTCTCCAGCCACGGGCCCGGTAATAAAGGCTATATTGGACGGCAACTTGTTTGAGACCGAGAGGGGCTATCGGGAAGAAATTGTTGAAGTTGAGACCCAGGTCGCGCTGCCACCCCCGACGAACATCGTTTTGAACGGCGTAATTTCGATTTCAGGCCAGCCGGTGGCGATTATGAACGACACCAAGGTGGGCAATGCGCAGCTTTCTGTCAGCAAGGGTGATATGATCGGGGATTACGAGGTCGGTGAGGTCACGCCCAACGGGGTGATTCTCCTCGGAGCGGGGGGGCAGCAGTTTTCCGTGGGGTTACAGGTTCGTAAGGGTCCTGGGGTGAGAGCGCGCACGCGTCCGGCAGCGGGACGTGCGCCTGCACGCCCTACCAGCACCGGCCGGGCGACCACCGCAGCTGAACGGGCATCGACCGCTTCGGCAAGGGCGGCGAGGGCGGCGGCAACCAGGCCGCCGGCCGCGGCCAGGACGGGAGTTTCAAAGTCGATACCGAGAGGTAGGCCGACCGGTGCTGACCAGGTCGAGAATCCCCAATCGGGAACCTCGAGTGCGGCCCAGGCTCGCTTGGAGGCTCTCAAGCGACTGCGACAGGCTGCGAGCCAGGCCAGGTAAAGAGTGATGTATACTAAATCGTCTTACTGGATACGTTTCTCCCGAAAAACGCTGTTGGTCCCTGCTGCTGCTTGCCTGCTGGCGGCCGTTTTTTATGCACCGGCTGCTTTGGCTCAGAAGCTGCCGGGCGTGGGTGACGAAACGCCGGGGGCTATGGAAAAGAGTCGTGTCCAGGTCGAGAGCGGAGAGCTCAGCCCTGCGGCCAGGCTCGGCCGGTTCGTGGAGTCGGAGTACCAGCGTAAGCTCAAGCAGCAGGGCGGCGGCGTAGTCCAGCCGGTCGCAGCCTCGGTCCAGCCGGTCGCCGCAACTGTTCTCACCGCCGTCGAGGACAATATCAGCTCAGAAGAAAGCGACGACGAATCGGTGGTGCTCAACTTTGAGGGCGCCGACATACGCGAAGTCATCTTCGCCTTGGCCAGCTCATTGGGTATCAACTACTGGATTGATCCACGCGTAGCCGGTCAGGTTACGGTGCGCACCACCGGTCGTATCTCGCGCGGCGACCTCATGCCGGTGTTTCACCAGGTGCTGCGCAACAACGGGTTCGTGGCGGTACTTGAAGGAGACATTCACTCGATAGTGCCGGCTGAAGAAGGACGCACGCGTGTGCGGGCGGGAAAAGAGACCGACGAGGGCGGTTTCGTGATGGAGCTGGTCAAGGTCCGCCACGTCAACGCCGAAGAGTTGGTCACAGTACTGCAGCCCTTCGTGTCGCCCGGCGGCGACCTCGTGGCCTACCCACGCAGCAACCTCGTGATCATTACAGAGTTGGCTTCGCGGGCCGACCGATTGCTCGAGCTGCTGGGCACGTTCGATACCGATACCTTCGGCGATCTGACCGCTCGCATATACCATGTAGAGCACGCTTCGCTCGAAGAAGTGGCCGAGGAGCTCTGGGCTGTGCTGGAGAGCTACCAGGTTTCGAGTTCGGGTGCCGGCGTGTACATCATCCCACTGCTTCGACTCAACTCGCTAGCGGTGATCGCTTTCGACCCGTCGATTTTTGTCAACGTTGAACTGTGGCTTGGCTTGCTCGATGTTCCCGCGGAGGGCGGCTCCATCCGCCAGGTGCACGTCTACCAGGTAGAGAACACCAAGGCTGTCGACTTGTCGGATATTCTCAACGACATTTTTTCTGATGAGGGCGGTGAGGGTAGCAGGCGGCGCTCGCGTTCCGGTGAGCTGGCCGAGTCCAATGCCGGGCTCGGGGGCGGGCTCGGGTCGTCGGCCCAATCGCGGCAGGCCAAGGGCGGGGACCGGCGTGGTGGCTCGCGCAAGGGACAGCCCGGCGGTGCGCCAAGGGCGCGAACCAACATCTCTGGTGGCCTCGGCCAGGATTCTGTCCTCGAACGACCGGGAGCACTGTTCGAGCAGGAAGTCCGCATAGTAGCCGACGAGGTCACCAACTCGCTGGTCATCATAGCTACGCCTCGTGACTACGGCACAGTGGAGAGCGTGCTGCGCCAACTCGACGTTGTGCCACGCCAGGTGCTGATAGAGGTTCTTATCGCCGAGATATCTCTTACCGACAATGAATCTTCTTCGGCTACTCAGAGATTACTCGGTAATGCTAGCAAGGACAGCGATGGCAACATCATAAATGATCCGGTTATCGGTGATATGGGGGGGAGTTTTCTCGACATGTTCGGCGAGGCGGTCAGGTTAACCGGCACGCTAGGCGCCGGTGGCGTAGCGGGAGTTTTCACCCACTTCAGGGGGAGCATGGCCGTGTATGAAGCTACCTTGTCATCGCTTGCCTCCGAGGGGCGCCTCAAGGTGTTGTCGCGTCCGCAGATCATGACCGCAGACAACCAGGAAGCCAGTATACTCGTGGGTTCTGAGGTGCCCATAATCACCAGCCAGGTCGACTCCAACACGGCGGTCGGCGGATCAACCGGAACCCGTAACGAGGTCCAGTACCGCGACACTGGCATTTCCCTCACCGTACTGCCGCAGGTTAACTCGCAGGGCCTGGTCAACCTCAGTATTTCGCAGGAAGTAAGCAAGATTGACAAACCCGCGCTGCAGGTCGGTTCGGGGGACGACGCGTCGACCGTTATCAACTCTCCCACCTTTATAACCCGAGAGGCAGAGACTACCGTGGTCGTGCAGAGCGGCGAGACAGTGGTTATCGCTGGTATTATCGACGAGCAGGAAACCTCTTCAGAAAGCGGGGTTCCTTTCATCAAGGATCTTCCCGTGCTGGGGCAATTCTTTCGCAGTCACTCCAAAGACGTGAAACGTACGGAACTGGTGATCCTGATTACGCCCTACGTCGTGCGCGACAGGGAAGAAGCCCGCGCGGTTTCCGAGGACTACAAGGAAAGGGTGGAGTACCTCATGGAGGACCCCGACCTGTTTGGCCCGAAAGATCGCGACGGCAGCCACACGGTCATACTGGGCGGCTGAGTTCGGGCAGCTCCTCCACGGCTGCGATACTCAGCTCATCGCGCTAAGCCCGGCAGCGACTGGAAATTTAACGCAGAAACGTGCATGCTTCCCAGCGCGGGCCCGGTCAGGGGCCGTTAGAAACAACGGGCCCGGGCCCACTCAGCGGAGGTCTGCGGCCCCATGGCCACGATAATAACCGACGATTGTATTAACTGTGCGGCCTGTGAGCCCGAGTGCCCTAACACGGCTATTTACCAGGGAGACATCGAGTACGAACAGGACGGCGCCAAACACGCCGCCCTTTCTGCGGATTTCTTCTACATAGTGGGTGACAAGTGCACGGAGTGCGTGGGGTTTTTCGATGAGGAAGCCTGTGCCGTGGTCTGCCCGGTGGACTGTTGCATACCCGATCCCGAACGGCCCGAGAGCGAGCAGCTGCTGATCGAGCGCGCTCGTGTTCTTCATCCGGGTACCGAGTTTGCCGAGGGCTTTCCTTCTCGCTTTTCCGGGGGCGGCGGTGGCGATTCGGCTGCTGGTGATGCGGCTTCCGCTGATTCGGAGAGTGCTGATGGCGCGACAGTTGCTCCCGTGCAGGTGGCGGCTCCCGTACAGGCGGCACCCGTGACTTCGAGTGGCCGGGTCGAAAAGGTTGTCAGGCCCGGCAATACGGTGGTGGCCTCGGGCAACGCCGGTGAGCGTTCGGAGGCCGAACTGGGCCTGGGGTATCGTCAGGTTGTCGACATGGCCGAGGAGCCCCTGGGCGGGGTCACTTCCACCCTGCGCGGCCTGGGCGCGCTGTTGCTTGCTCCCTTGCTGGGTGCGCTGGGGCACGGACCGAAGGCGGCCATCGAAGCGGCGGTGGGCAACCGGGCGTTCTTCAACGTGCAGACTTCCACGGCTCTTAACGTGGCCCATAATTTCATCCTGTATCCCTTTCTGGCGATGGGCGTCGGGCTTGCCCTCGGAGCGCGTCCTTTTACTGAAGACGACAATGGGTGGATCTTCATAGGCGTGGTCATCGCGCTGCTGGAGAGCACGGCCCGATTGCGGCAGGGCCTGCGGGGCACGCCGGTAGCCGAGATGAATATGGGCGCGAGTCTTTACGGATTTCCGCTGGGACTGTTGGTGCAACCGCTGCTCGAGCGGCTCACCGAGACCGGTAGCAGCGGTGCGGTTCCTGTTGAGGGTTTTTACGGCGGCGAGTTCGAAGAAAAGCGCGAACGGCAGCGACGCTACGGGGACGTGTACACCGTTGAAGACCTTCCGCGGGGTTACAGGATCAGGCTGGAGTTGCCCCGGGTCATTCCCCCGTCGGCCACGAGAGACGAGCTGGGAATCGGCGACGAAATGCCCGATTACGACCTGTCGGTCAGCGTGCAGGGCGACTCGATCACGGTAAAGGGCTCGGTGGTAGACGAAAAGCTCAGGGCCATATGTGGCGTGTCTTCGTCCTGCCCTGCCGATTTCCATACGCGGATTTCCCTGGACCAGCCGCTGGGTGGCTACCGGCAGAGTTACGCGGACAAGTTGCTCGAGATCGTGGTACTCAAGCAGGTCACCTGAAAGGGAACGGCGTATGGACGCGGTACAACTGCTCGGTCTCGAGACCGAATTGCCAGGTGAGGCGGTAAGTGACGCCGAGCTGGCGGCAATGCTGGCTTGCAGTGAGGACGCCGTTGCCGGCCTTTCGCAGGGCAAGCTGCGTCACCACGCGCCCGACGGCACGGGTCCCTCCCACCTGGCCTGTTCGGCTGCTGAGCGCTTGCTGAAAAGGCTGGCCCTGGAGCCGGCCGATATCGACTTGCTCGTATTTGCAACTAACACCCCCGACTTCTTTTTTCCCGGTTCCGCCTGCCTGCTGCAGGACCAGCTAGGCTGCCGCGCGGTTCCCTGCCTCGATGTACGTTCCGGTTGCACGGATTTTCTTGCCGCTCTCGACGTGTCCAGGCGCTACGTGGCCGTGGGGCGTTACCAGAGAGTGCTGTTGGCAACGGCCGAGGTCAGCTCGCACCAGAATCGCTTTGACGGCGAGTCTCCCGAGCTCGCCTGCCTGATGGGCGACGGTGCCGCGGTGGCGCTGTTGCAGAAGGGAGACTCGGGTCTCTCGGTGGAGGCCTGTTCCCTGGTGGTAGACGGAAGTCGAAAGGAAGACTATTGGTGCGAGTTCCCGGCCAGCCGCCACGTGTCTACCCTCGAGCTGCCGAGGGCCTGTCGCATGCCGGCGGAAAAAATCGCCGCGGGGGCTCACTTTCCGCTGGTTGATCTCGCAGCGATGAGAGAACTCGCGCTTCACAGGTTGCCCGAAGCTCTCGACGCGGCGCTGGCCGAAGCCGGGTTGTCGAGCGTCGACGCCACCGTGGTTGCTCACCTCGACCCCGTTACCGCCGGAGCCGTGGGAGAGCAACTGGGCGATAAGGCCGGGCGCATTATCGATCAGCGCCACGCCTACACCCTGAGCGCGGCGCTGCCCATGGCGCTGGCCGACCTGCTGGCCGACGGGCAATTGCAGCCGGGGCAATCGCTTGCCCTGCTCACGGCCGGTTCGGGCGCGTCCTGGGGTGCTGCGGTAGTGAAGGTATGAGTGCTTCGGAACGGAACAAGCCTACCAGTCGTATCCTGGGCACAGCTTTTGAGGTGCCGCGCACGGTCATAACCAACGATGATCTCGCCCAGGTGATGGATACGAGTCACGAGTGGATCGAAAAACGCTCTGGCATCTGTGAGCGGCGCTACGTGGACAATGGCGAGGGCAGCCTGCCGCTGGCCGAACGGGCCGCTCTCAGGGCCCTGGAGCAAGCCGGACTCGAGGTCTCGGATATCGACCTGTTGTTGTGCGCCACCCTGACCCCTGACGTTGATTTTCCCGGTAACTCGGCCCTGCTGCAGGAGCGACTGGGCATGGTAGGAATACCGGCCATGGATATTCGCAACCAGTGCTCTGGTTTCGTTTACGGATTGTCGGTGGCTGACCTCTATGTCAGCAGCGGTGGTGCGAAGAACGTACTGCTGGTGGGGGCCGAGGTTCACTCCACGGGGCTGGAATTTAGCGACCGGGGTCGGGGAGTGACGGTGCTGTTTGGCGATGGTGCGGGAGCGTCGGTCATCGGGCCGGCAGACGGCGACCACGGCCTGCTGGAGATCACCCTGGGTGCGGAGGGTCGCTTTGCCGACAAGTTGTACACCGTCGGGGTTGGTCACCGTCGTAAACCCCGCATCGACATGGATGTGGCACCGCCCGAATCCGGCTACATGTTTGCCCTCATGAACGGGCGCTACGTTTTTAAGCACGCTGTAGAACGCATGATTGAGAGCATAAGGGCGGTGCTCGAGCGGCGGGGACTCACGACAGCGGATCTTTCCATAATTATACCCCACCAGGCCAACCTGAGGATAAACCAGTTTGTGGCCCAGGAGCTCGAGCTGCGCGAAGACCAGGTGGTCAACAACATTCACAAGTATGGCAACACGACCGCGGCAACCATCCCGATTCTGCTCACCGAGACCCTGGCCGCGGGCAAGATCGAGGCAGGCGACCTCGTTTGCATCGTGGCCTTCGGCGCCGGCTTTACCTGGGGCGCTGCGCTGTACCGCTGGTAGCCTCTTTTCAGCCTCAAAAGAACCCGGCAAGGCACCGTAAATAAAGGAGTAACTCCTTTGACCATAGCCGCCGTATGTGCTATAAGTGCGGACTGCGCGAGTTTCTCGCGCCAACCAGGAGGGCAACTTGGGAGCATTCAAAGTCGGTGAAAAGGTCGTTTACCCCGCACATGGGGTGGCGGTTATCGAAGAAGTAAAATCCCGGACAGTTTCGGGTACGGAGGCCAGGTTCTACAGCTTACGCATTCTTGATTCAGATATGAAAATAATGGTGCCCACGGGTAAGGCCGAGGGCGTGGGGCTGCGCCGGGTGATAGGCAAGGACATGATCACCAAGGTCTACAGGGTTCTTCGGGAAAAAAGGGTTTCCGTCGATCAGGCCACGTGGAATCGGCGTTATCGCGAGTACACTGAGAAGATCAAGACCGGCTCGGTGCTCGAAATCGCCTCGGTATTGCGGGATCTGTTCATGCTCAAGGGGGACAAGGAATTGTCCTTCGGTGAGCGCAAGATGCTTGATACCGCGCGAAACCTGCTCGTCAAGGAGCTGGCCGTGGCCAAGGCAAACAGCGAAGAGAAGATTATGGAGGAGCTTAACTCAATCTTCGGACACTGACGGCCGGCCGATTAAAGACATACACCGGGCGTGGCCTGGCGCCCCCTGGGGGGCGCAGCGCTCAGCCCCGGGTGGAAATGGATACTGTGAAAAGCCGGGTTTATGCCCGGCTTTTCTTCTTGTGGGGCAGGTGAGACAATCGGCCACGGTGAGTGTAGCATTGATCATTCCGGCGGCGGGCAGTGGTCGGCGGCTCGAGCTGGCTGTTCCCAAGGCCCTGGCCCCCATAGACGGCGTGCCTATGCTGAGGATGAGCGTGGGCTGTTTCCTCGAAGCGCCGGGCCTGGCCGAGATCATCGTTACCGCTCCCCATGGCCGCTCAGAGGCCTTTGCCGAGGCCCTCGAGGGGGTCTCTACGGGCCAGGCAGGCCTGAGGGTGGTCCCAGGCGGGGCGACGCGACAGGAGTCCGTACGGCTTGCCCTGGAGGCCCTGGAAAGCGACGCTGAGATTGTGTGCGTACACGACGCGGCCCGACCGGTGGTGTCTCAGCGAACTGTCGCTGAAGTTATCGCAGCAGCCGCGTACAGCGGCGCAGCCACTGCCGCTGTACGCCCGGTGGACAGTGTGCGCATGCAGCGAGGGGCCGAGGGCGACTCGGGCCGGGACGCTGCTGGCGGTGCTGCTTCCGGTGCCAATTCCGGCGCTAATTCCGGCGCTGGTCGGACGCGGTCCTCTTCAGCTACGGTGGCGGTTGACCGCGACAAGGTGTGGCTGGTGCAGACGCCGCAGGCTTTCAGCCGCGAGCTGCTCGAGGCGGCTCACAGGGAAGCCCGTGCCACCGGCCGTTCTGCCACCGACGACGCAGCGTTGGTCGAAGCTGCCGGAACAGCCGTGACCGTGGTCGAAACCGACGGAGAAAACCCCAAGGTCACGAGGTCGTCGGATCTCGAGCTGGTCAGGTCGCTGTGTTCGGCTGGACGTTCAGGGCAAGAGCGTCGTTGAGGCTGCCCGAGCGTAGCGGCTGCTCAGACAACTCCACTGCGCTGAATCCGAGTCCCAGCAACGACGAGCGAATGCTATCGCATAGCGCCTGTTCTGTGAGCTTATAGAGGTCGTTGGCGCTTACTTCCACGCGCGCGGATTCGCCGAGATGGCGGACGCGCAGGTCGCCAAACCCCATGCCGTGGAGCAGGGTTTCGGCTTGTTCCACCTGTCGAAGCCTGTCAATGCTGATGCGTGTACCGTAGGGAAAACGGCTCGACAGGCAGGGCGAAGCGGGCTGTTCGGCGGTAGCGAGACCATAACGACGCGACAGCGCCCTGACGTCGGCTTTATCCAGGGCGGCCTCTACCAAGGGGTGGCGTACACCCAGCTCTTGCGCCGCCTGCAGGCCGGGCCGGTAGTCGCCGAGGTCGTCCAGGTTGACGCCGTCTATGACCTGCGCGAGCCCTCTTTCTTCCGCCAGGCGCCGGCACAGGGGGTAAAGCGTCTGCTTGCAGAGGTAGCAACGGTGGGCCGGGTTCTCGCTGTAGCCCGGCGTCGCGAGTTCGTTTACCTCTACGACCAGGTGGTTGGCCCCCAGCAGCCGGGCCACGCTGCGGGCCTGCTCGAGCTCGGTCCGGGGGAGGGTGGGCGAATCGGTGGTGACGGCGAGGTGGTCGAGTCCTTTAACGGAGCAGACAACCGCCAGCAACAGCGCTGAATCTACGCCACCCGAACAGGCCACGAGCACCGATCCCATGTCTGCCAGGTTGTCCTTGAGCAGCTGGTGACGGGCGTCGAGTGTTGCCACTACAGTCCCCCGCGGTCGAAAAGGTCGGTCGTCAGGTAGCGCTCGCCGGTATCGCAGAACACCACGAGTACCGTGCGCCCTTCGCCCAGCTCCTCGGCCACCTGCAGGGCGGCCTTGCACGCGGCGCCAGAGGATATGCCCACGAGTATGCCTTCCTGGTCGGCGAGCCGGCGGGTGGTTTCTGTAGCATCTTCGTCGCTGACTCCCAGCACCCTGTCGAGCAGGTCTTCGTCGAGTACGTCGGGCACGAAGCCGGCCCCGATGCCCTGTATGCCGTGGAAGCCGGGTTCTCCTCCGGCCAGCACCGGTGAGCGCGAGGGTTCAACGGCAACGATTTCCAGTTCCGGGTTGTGTTCGCGCAGTACCGATCCCACGCCGGTGATGGTGCCGCCGGTGCCGACCGCCGACACGAAGGCGTCCAGTTGCGGGCACTGCTCGATAATCTCGGTGGCCGTGGTCTTGCGGTGGGCCTCCGGGTTGGCCGGGTTAACGAACTGCTGTGGCATGAAGTAGTCGGGGTTTTCTTCGAGAACCTCCTGGGCCTTGCGGATGGCGCCGTGCATGCCGCGGGTGTCGGGCGTGAGCAGCAGCTCGGCTCCGTAGGCCATCAGGAGGCCGCGGCGCTCTTCGCTCATGGTATCGGGCATGGCCAGGATGAGCTTGTACCCACGGGCCGCCGCGACCACGGCGAGACCTATGCCGGTGTTACCACTGGTGGGCTCGATGATGGTTCCGCCCGGCTTGAGGCGGCCGTCAGCCTCGGCCTGCTCTATCATGGCCAGGCAGATGCGGTCCTTGACTGAGCCTCCGGGGTTGGTGGATTCCAACTTGGCCAGTATTTTCGCAGATCCCGGGGCGGGAAGACGGCGCAGCTCCACGACCGGGGTGTTTCCTACCAGTTGCAGTACATTGGCTGCTACCTGCCGGGGCAAGGGCATGCGAGTGCGCGGCGGCGACTTCAACCAGTCGCCTGCCTGTTGATAATCCTATGGACGCCGGCCGATCTTGTCAACGCCGTTGTCGACCGGCAGCTTCAGAGTGGGGGCACCCCCGCTGTTCTTTTTGTACAGCAGGGGTGCCTTGTCCCGAGGTTTCTGGTAAAAATGTTGCTCGGAGGCCTTGCCGGGTATGTCGGAAGAAAAAGACGAACAATCGTTCACCTTTAAAGATAAGAGGCGTTTTGACTTGAGCGGCGATGACCGCGAAGAGGGCGCTGAGCAAGCAGACGAGCAGCCGGTCGAAGAAACGGGCGAGAGCCCGGCCGCGGCCGCAGAAACCAGCGCAACATCCGAAGCGGGCGGCGAACGCGCCGACCTGGCCTTTTCGACTTTCATCGTGGGGCTGGCATCGCAGGCCTTCATGTTCCTGGGAGCCATAGCGGATCCCGCCGACCAGCAGATAAAAAAGGACCTCGAACAGGCGGCAGCCATGATCGCCCTGGTCGAGGTACTCAGGGAAAAAACCCGCGGCAACCTGACCGAAGACGAGGACTCCATGTTTGAAGACGTGCTATACCAGTTACACATGCGTTACGTTGCCGAGGTCGGGGCCGCCGACGAGTCGTCCGCAAAGGGAAGCGACTCCTGATGGTTGCAAAGAATGGATTGCGTGCGGCCCTCGTCCTTGCCGGTGTGCTGGTGGGCGTTGTGGTCACCGTTTCGCTCAACCGGCAGAGCTGCACTGCTGCCGACGATGTCGTTCCGCCTACGCTGTTGCCCGTGGGGCAGCCCTTGTCGGTGGGAAGCTCGGGTCTTCCCGATTTTGTATCGCTGGTCGATACCATCGCGCCGTCGGTGGTCAATATCTCGGTGTCCGAAAAGGCCAGCTCCAAGCTCGGCCGTCGGCGCGACTTCAGTGGTCCCTTCGGTTTGCCGTCGCCTTTTGAGCGGCCCGAGCGCAAGCCCCGCACCCGGCGCAGCCTGGGCTCCGGCTTTATCATCGATACCGAGGGCTACATCCTCACCAATCACCACGTGGTGGCCGACGCGAGCAAGATCGTGGTCCGGCTGCACGACGAATCCGAGTACGACGCCGAAGTAATAGGCTCGGATGAGAAGACCGACATCGCTGTCATTCGCATCACCGACGCCGCTGACCTGCAGCCCGTTCCGCTGGGCGATTCGGACGCGCTGCGCGTGGGCGAGTGGGTGCTCGCGGTGGGTAACCCCTTCGGGCTCGATCACACGGTGACCGCCGGCATCGTTTCGGCCAAGGGGCGTCGCATCAGCCAGGGCAATCCCTACGACGACTTCGTCCAGACCGACGCCGCCATCAATCCGGGCAACTCGGGTGGGCCGTTGATAAACCTCGCGGGACAGGTCGTGGGTATAAACACGGCGATTTTCTCGCGCGGTGGCGGCAGCATAGGTATCGGCTTTTCGATTCCCATCAACATGGCGCGGCGGGCGGTTCCGCAGCTCAAGGAGCACGGTTTTGTTACCCGCGGGTGGCTGGGCGTCCGCATTCAACCAGTGGACGATGACATCGCCGAGTCGCTGGGACTGGACGAGGCCCAGGGCGCCCTCGTGGCCTCGGTGTTCGACGACAGCCCGGCCAGCGAGGCCGGTGTCGAGGCCGGCGACGTCATTGTTTCGTTCGACGGTAAGGACGTAGACAAATCCGAGGACCTGCCCGCGATAGTCGCCGAGACCGTACCGGGTAAAGAAGTCGAGCTGGTTGTCATTCGCGACGGAGCATCGACTACCCTCAAGGTCACCGTGGCCCGGATGGATTCAGACGAGGAGCCGGCCAAGCCGGTGAAGGCCGAGGCGCTGGGACTGTCGGTGCAGGACATCACCGCGGAGCTCGCGGCCGAGCTTGGCATTGATACCGACGTGGAGGGCGTGATCGTCTCGGCCGTAGAGGCGGGGTCTCCCGCTGAGAGCGTGGGCATCAGGCCGGGCGATGTTATCGAGCAGGTTGCCAACACGAGGGTCAGCAACGTCAAGGAGTTTCGCGAGCAGCTCGCCGACAGGGACGAGGACGACAGCGTGCTGGTGTTGGTGCGGCGTGGTGACGACACCCTGTTCCGGGTGATCAAGCCTGGCGCCGAGGACTGAGGGTAACCGGGGTTTCTGTGATCCGACCGAGCTGGGGGGTCTCTCGCCGGTTTCTTGCCTATACCTGCGGGCTGTTGTTGCTCGCCGGACTCGCCGGGGGACTGCTGGCCTGGCGTTTCTACCTGCAGACCGACGAGCTTCTCACCGGGCACTTCGCGGGGCAGCGCTGGGATTTCCCCTCGCGCATCTATTCCGACCAGTACGCCGTCTACCCGGGGCTGGGCGTGGATGGCGAGCTGTTTGCCTGGAGGCTCAAGCGCAGGGGCTACGTCGCGGTGCGAGACAGACCCAAGGCCAGGGGAGAGTACCGCTACGTTGCGGCCGGCGGTGAGCCGGGGCAGCCACGCAGGCTCGAACTGTTTCTTCGTTCTTTTGATTTCCCGGGTCGGCGCGAAGCGGGCCGCCTGCTCGACATCAGGCTCGACGCGGGCGGGCGCATACTGGGTATGCACGAAGGCACTGGCGGTGAGGAGATATACTCGTTTTTTCTCGAGCCGGTGATGCTGGCCGGCCTGCACGGCGAACTGCGCGAAGACAGGCGGGAAATGAAAATAGCCGAGGTCCCTGCGCCCCTGGTGCGGGCCGTCGTATCGGTGGAGGATCGTCGTTTTTTTGAGCATCGCGGTGTCGACCTGCGGGGACTGGCACGCGCGTTCCTCGTCAACCTGAGGTCGGGCAGGGTCAGGCAGGGGGGGTCTACGCTTACCCAGCAGCTCATGAAGAACTTCTTCCTTGATAATGAGCGCACCCTTACCCGCAAGGCGAGGGAGGCAGTGATGGCGGTCATGGCCGAGCGCCGCTTTTCCAAGCTCGAAATACTCGAAAACTATCTCAACGAGATCTACCTCGGACAGAAAGGCGGGGTTGGCGTGCACGGCCTCGGCCTGGTACTTCGGCCGAGAACCGCGGGAGCTCTCGCTGGGGCAGGCGGCTATGCTGGCCGGCGTCATTCGGGCGCCCAACTACTACTCGCCCCACCGCCATCCCGAGCGCGCCATCGAGCGCCGCAACGTCGTGCTGCGGGTGCTACTCGACGTGGGCGAGATCGACCACCGTACTTATCGCAGGGCCCTGGCCGAGCCCCTGGGAACCGTGCCGCCGGTTGCGGCTACGGGTAGCGCGTCACATTTCACTGATTTCGTTCGCAACGAACTCAAGGAGAACTTTCCCGCCGAGGTGCTCAAGAGCGAGGGCTACAGCATCTTCACGACCCTGGACGCGGGTTTTCAACACGCGGCCGAGCGGGCCGTTGCCGAGGAGCTCGACAGGCTCGAGCGGGATTTTCCCACCCTGGTCAGGGAGCAGGGCGACCGCATAGAAGGGGCGCTGGTTGTCCTGAACCCACGCACGGGAAGGATCCTCTCCATGGTGGGTGGGCGCGACTACGGGCGCACTCAGTTCAACAGGGTCCTCAACGCGCGCAGGCAGACCGGCTCGGTGTTCAAGCCGGTCGTCATGCTCGCGGCGGTCGGCAGCGAGGAAGTAGGCAGGGTGCACCTGCTGCCCACCAGCCGCGTGACCGATGAACCGTTTACCTGGGACTATGACGGAAAGCAGTGGTCGCCGGCCAACTACTCGGACAAGTTGTACGGAGAGGTAACCGTCCGCGAGTCACTGGAGCGCTCGATCAACACCGCCACCGCGAGGATCGCTCGCGATGTGGGTATCGAAGAGATACGCGACCTGGCCGTTCGCCTGGGAGTAGACGAAGAGTTGCGGCCCTGGCCAGCCATCTCGCTGGGCGCTTACGAGATCACGCCCTTCGACGTCGCCCGCGTGTACTCGGTGTTTGCCAGCGGTGGCATGAAGGCCGAACCGCTGGGGGTTGCCAAGGTTGTCGACCGAACGGGTAAGGTCATCGAGGGCAACCGCCTGGAGTTTGAACGGGTAATCCCCGCCGAGGACGCTTACCTGGTGACTCACCTGTTGGAGGGAGTAATGGAGCGAGGCACGGGTCGACGTGCGCGCACCGACGGTTTTACTCGCCCGGCCGCCGGCAAGACCGGCACCAGCAACGACTACAACGACGCCTGGTTTGCCGGCTACACCCCCGGGCTGCTAGCGGTGGCCTGGGTGGGCTTCGACAAGGCCGGGCACGTGGGCCTGAGCGGGGCGACGGCTGCGCTGCCCGTGTGGACGCGTTTTATGAAGGAAGCACTCGAGGACCAGCCACCGTCGGCTTTCCAGGTGCCGGCCGGCGTCAAGCTGGTCGAGGTCGATGCTCGAAGTGGACTGTTGGCCACCGTGGCTTGTAACGATACAATCACGGAGGCATTTCTCGAGAATGACGTTCCCACCCAACACTGTGGTGCCCTTGGCCACCTGCTGCCCAGGTAGGCAGACCCCTGGCACTGAAACAGTGCCGGCCCTGGCAGTCGTTGCGCGCCTTGTTCTGCTCTGTTCCCTGTTGCTCGTCTCGGCCTGCTCGGTGGCCAACCTGCCGCGTTTTCCGGCCGACGGTGCCTCGGCGGGTCGGCCGGGGCAGGAGCCGGTTAAGTCGGGGCAACTGGCCAGGGCGGGGCTGCTGCTCGACGAGGCCGTCGCTGCGGCTGCTGCCGGGGGACAGCTGGGGGCGGGACGCCTGGCCAGCCTGCGCTTTGTTGCCCGCGCGAGGGACCTGATGACACGCGAACGTAACGAAGAGGCCCTCGACCTGCTCGAGCGCTCCATGGGGCTGGACGGCGGCAGCTGGTACACCTGGTTGTACATGGCCGAGGCATGGCGCCGGGGCGGTGACCCAGCCCGCGGACGGGTGTACCTGGAGAAACTCGACGGCCGAGTCCCCGATGACGACCAACTGGCGCTTGAAATTGAGCTGCTCAGGCGGCAGGTGTATCTCCCCGCCGGGCTCACCGGCAAAATTTCTGGCCGGGACGGCTGAACGTGCTTGTACTGGGTATAGAAACTTCCTGCGATGACACGTCGGCCGCGCTGGTCGAGGATCGGACGGTGCTGTCCAACCTGGTGGCTTCGCAGGACGCGTTGCACGCCGACTACGGTGGAGTGGTGCCAGAGCTGGCGGCGCGACGCCACCTTGAGACGGTACAGACCGTTATCGGGCGGGCACTGGAGCTGGGCAACAGGCAACTCGGCGAAATCGACGTTGTCGCTGTTACGCGCGGGCCGGGGCTGGTGGGTTCACTGCTGGTGGGCCTGTCGGCGGCCCAGGGCCTGGCGCTGGCGCTCGACCGACCGCTGTACGGGATCAACCATCTCGAAGGACACGTGTTGTCTCCGCTGGTCGAAGCGCAGGACGATTTCCCCTTGCTGTCAGTGCTGGTGTCCGGTGGACACACGGCGATGTACCTTGTCGAAGACGTGGGCGTATATAGGGAGCTTAGCCGCACGCGCGACGATTCGGCCGGTGAGGCTTTCGACAAGGGTGCCAAGATGCTCGACCTGGGCTGGCCCGGGGGCAAGGTCATGGACGAACTGGGGAGCAGGGGCGATCCGACCGCGCTGCGTTTTCCGCGGCCGCGGGTCCGTGACGATTCGCTGGCATTCAGCTTCTCGGGCCTGAAAACATCACTATGGGATTTTCTTCACTCCGACGACAGCAAGGGCCACAGTCTCGAGGACGTGTGCGCGTCGTACCAGGAAGCCATAGTAGATTGCCTGTTGAAAAGGGTAGGGGAGGCCGTGGAACGTTTTGCCCCCGCATCGGTAGCGGTTGCCGGTGGCGTGTCGGCCAACAGCCGGCTGCGCAGGCGACTTACCGAGCAACTGTTGCAGAGTGGCATGACTCCGTTGTTTCCGCCCTTCAGCCTGTGCACCGACAACGCGGCCATGATCGCCTACGCGGCGGTTCGTCGCATGGAAAACGGCCTGCCGGGCGAGCAACTCGAAGCCGTGTCCCGGCTGCCGCTGGGCTCGGTGCAGTGAAGCGCCAATGGTGAAGTTCCAGTGGTGAAGGGCTCCCGGCGGCGGGCTCCGCGGCTGGGGCAGAACTTTCTCGTCGACAGGGTTGCCTGTGAAAGGATAGTCGACTGGGCGGGTGCACGGGGCCGCAGCGTGGTCGAGATCGGTCCTGGCCGAGGCGCGTTGACCGGACTGCTCGCCGATCACTCGAGCAAACTGCTGGCCATCGAGCTCGACAGCAAATTGGCCGCGAAGCTGTCGGCACGTTACGACAACAGCGATCACGTCCGCGTGCTGCAGGCCGACGCGCTAGCGGTCAATCTGGACGCACTGCTCGACGAGCCCTGCCTGGTGGTGGGCAATCTTCCCTACGAGAGCGGTACTGCCATCGTCCGTCACCTGCTCGAGCAGCACCCACCGGTGGAAGAGATGGTGGTCATGCTGCAGAAGGAGGTCTGCCAGCGCTTGTTATCTGGCCCGGGCAGCCGTAGCTACGGCGTGTTGTCGGTGATGACGGGTATGTACGCCGACGTGGAGGCCGGGCTCGAGGTCGGGCCCGAAAGTTTCGACCCCGCGCCGGCCGTGGACTCGATGGTCATAAGAATTTCCTGCCTCGACGGGCCGCGCTATGATCCTGGCGATGAAGCGCTCTTTGCCGAGCTGGTAAAGGCGGCCTTTGTGTCGAGGCGTAAGATGCTGGGTAACACTCTGGTCAAGTGGATCGACGCGCGACTTGGCGAGGGCAGCGGTCGCGAGCTCATCGAAGAGGCAGACATCGATCCTGGCTGCCGTGCCGAGCAGATCGAGATAGAAAAACTGGCGGCGCTGTGCCGCGGACTTCACCGGGAAGAACAGCGCGGTGCCTGAGCTGCCCGAGGTCGAGGTGGTTCGTTCCAGCCTCGAACCACTACTGGTCGGGCGCAGGATCACTGGTGTGCAGTTGCGCTGCGCGTCGTTGCGGCGGCCGGTCGACCCGGCCTTGCCCCGCCTGCTGACCGGGCGCAGCATCACCGCCACCCGCCGGCGCAGCAAGTACCTGGTGCTCGACCTCGACCAGGGGCCTTCCTGCATACTGCACTTCGGTATGAGCGGCACCCTGATCCACAACCGCGGGGGCCTTGAGAGCCCGGCCAGGCACGACCACCTGTTGTTCGAACTCGACGACGGCGCGGTGCTCAGTTTCAACGATCCCCGGCGCTTCGGCCTGGTGGTGATGGACGACTACGACAGCTGCTCGCTGTTCTCCGAGCTTGGCCCCGAACCCCTGCAGGCCGATCGCTTCACGGCCGCGTACCTGGCTGGCTTCAAGACGCGCAGCCGCAGGACCATCAAGGACGTACTTATGGATCAGCGCGTGGTGGCTGGCCTGGGGAACATCTACGTAAACGAAATACTCTTCGACTGCGGTGTGAGGCCGCGTCGGCGCATGCCGAGAGTGAGCCGGGCCGAGTGTGCGCTGCTGGTCGAGAGCAGCCGTCGTATACTCACCGAGGCCATAGAGCACCGCGGTTCAACGGTGTCGGATTTTCTCGACGGAATAGGTCGGCGAGGGGGGTACCAGTGGCGGCACCAGGTCTACGACAAGGTGGGGAAGCCCTGCGGCCACTGCGGCTCGGTGATCAAGCTCGTCAGCGTGGGCGGTCGGTCGAGTTTCTACTGCCCGTCCTGCCAGCACTGAAGCGCGCGGCAGCCGCTCTCTCAGCCTGGAAAACGAACGTCGAGACGGTCGCGCAAGGCGTCACCCAGCGAGTTAAGTCCGAGTACCGTGAAGAGGATGGCCAGCCCCGGAAAAATGGTCAGGTGCGGTGCCACCAGCAGGAACGATCGTCCGTCGTTGAGCATTGAGCCCCAGGACGGCGACGGCGCCTGCACGCCGAGGCCGAGAAAACTAAGAGATGATTCGGCCACGATAGCTCCCGCTACGCCAAAGCTCGCCTGGACCAGTAGCGGTGCCGCCAGCAGCGGCAGCAGGTGCCGGGTCACTACCCTGGCCGGACCCAGGCCCATGGCCTCGGCGGCGAGTACGTGTTCGCGACGGCGCAGGCTCAGCACCTCGCCGCGGGCCAGGCGGGCGTAACTCGTCCAGGCGGTGAGCCCCAGTGCCAGCACTACGTTGCCTGCCCCGGGACCCAGCACCGCAGCCAGGGCGATGGCCAGCAGCAGCCCCGGAAACGCCAGCAGCACGTCGACCAGGCGCATTATCAGAAAATCGACCGGGCCTCCCAGGTAGCCGGCCGCGCAGCCCAGCAGCACGCCCAGCACCAGCGACAACGTGACGGTGCCAAGTCCTATGCCCAGTGACACCCTCGCGCCGTAGAGCACACGGCTGAGTTGGTCGCGTCCCAGGCGGTCACGTCCCAGCGGGTGGTCGAGGGCGGGAGCGGCCAGGCCGTTCTCCAACGATTGGGCCGCGGGCGGCGAGGGGGCCAGCAGTGGCGCAAACAGAGCCCCGGCGGTGAGCAGCGACAGCACCAGCAGTCCCGGCAGCAGCGGCGTGCGTTTTCGTGCGCGGGGTGTGTCAGTCATCGTCGTCACCGTAGTTCACTCGCGGGTTGGCCCAGGCGTAGGCCAGGTCGGTGAGCAGGTTCACCAGCACGTAGGTGACAGCGATTACCAGCACGCAGCCCTGCACCACCGGGTAGTCGCGGCTGTAGATCGCCTGCACCATGAGCCTGCCCAGCCCCGGCCAGGCGAATATCGTCTCGGTGATCACGGCGCCGGCCAGTAGACCACCCAGTTGCAGGCCCAGCACCGAGAGCAGTGGCGTGAGCGCGTTGGCCAGTACGTGGCGAAGCATGACCATGCTTTCACCGAGGCCCTTGGCCCTGGCGGTGCGCACGTAGTCTTCGCCCATGACTTCGAGCAGGCTGCTGCGGGTCATCCTTACCAGCAGGCCGGCCATGGCCGTACCCAGGGTGAGGGCGGGCAGCACGAGGTGGGCCGCACCTCCCCTGCCCGACACCGGCAGCCAGCCGAGCTGTATCGAAAACAGCAGTACGAGCATGGGGCCCAGCCAGAAGTTGGGCACGGCAACTCCCAGCATACTGCCGGCCAGCGACAGGCGGTCGACCGCACCGCCGGCTTTCCACGCCGACAGCAGGCCCAACGGCAGGGCAATGGCTATCGAGATCAGCAGCGCGGCCAGGGCCAGCTCGGCGGTAGCCGGCGCGTGCAGGGCCACCAGTTCGGCCACCGGCTGATCACCCTGTATGGATCGGCCGAGGTCGCCGCGGGCCAGGCCGGACAGGAACGACAGGTACTGCTCCGACACGGGTCGGTCCAAGCCCAGGCGTCGCGACAGTGCTTCGCGGTCGGCCGCCTGGGCGTACTCGCCGAGCATTATGTCGACCGGGTCGCCGGGCATGGCGTGGGTCAGAAGAAACACTACGGTGGCGACCCCCAGTACGGTGGGTACGAGTACGGCCAGGCGCCTGCTCAGGTAGGGCAGCATACGACGGTAGTTTATCTCAAGGGCTCGCGCGCTGCGCGTCCTTCGGGGCTGCTGTCAACAGGCGGGGGTTTTTCCAGGAGCTCAGAGGAGGCCAGTCCCAGCAGGTCTCCGGATGGATGGGGGGTAAAGCCTTTGAGTCGTCGGCTGGTCACCACCACGTTCTCGGGCCACCACAGCGGGATAACCGGCAGCAGCGCGGCCAGTCTTTTCTGAACGCGCGCGTAGAGCCGGGCCCGCTGTTGGACCGTCTCGGTCAGCAGGGCCTTGTCGGTCAGTCGGTCCACGCGGCGGTCGGCAAACCGGCCACGGTTGGCTCCGAGGGGCGGTGTCATGCCGGAGTGAAACACGTTGCGCAGGATATCGGGGTCCGAGATTCCCACCCAGGCCAGCGAGTAGCTGTCGAAATTGCCCTTCTTGATGTCCGAGTAGAACGTGCCCCACTCCCAGGACGAGAGTTCCAGTTCTACCCCCAGCGCTGACAGCTGGGCGGCTATGGCCTCGGCCAGGCGGCGACGGAGCTGCTGGGTAGTGGTCTTGTAATCCAGCGTCAGTCTCGTTCCGTCGGGGCCTCGCCGGGGATAGCCGGCGAGGTCGAGCAGGTGTCCGGCCCTGTCGGGCGCGTAAACGATCGCCGGGCCGCCGTCGTGGTGGGCCCAGTGCTGGGGTGGCAGCAGGCCGCTGGCCACCCGGGCTCGGCCCGCGAGCAGGTAGTCGACGATGGCCTGTCGGTCAATGGCCATGGCGATAGCCCTGCGCACACGCTTGTCGGCCAGGGCAGGGTGGTCGAGGTTGAGTCCGAGGTATTGGAAACTGTTGGAGGGCGACCGCCTGATTTCGAGATGGTCGGCGTTCTCTTTGAGCCAGCTCACGGTGTCGGGGTCGAGCGCGTTCTGCACCAGGTCAACCGAGCCGTGCTGCAGCTCGAGCGCGCGCATGGTCTCGTCGGGAATCACCCTGAACTCTATGCGCTCTATGGGTGGGTGCCCGTCGGCGTAGTCGGGGTGGGCTTCGAGCAGTACGCTGTCTCCGTGACGAACTTCGAGCAGGCGGTATGGACCAGCGCCTATCAACTGCTCGCTCGAGAGGTGGCGCTCAGCCGCCAGGTCGGACGGCAGCACGGCGAAGCTTGCCGCCTCCAGGAAAGCTGCGTCGGGTTGCGAGAGCTTGAACACGACCTCGTAGGGCCCCGTCTTTTCAATCGATTGCACCGAAGCGAGCATGGCCTTACGCGGCGACCCCAGGTCTGGATCCATCAGCGCCCGGTAACTGGCCACGACGTCGTCGGCGGTAACGGGTCGTCGGTCATGAAAAACAAAGTCTGTACGTAACTCGAACCGCCACGTCAGCGGGTCGACCGCCTGCCAGTTTGAGGCCAGCCAGGCGACGGCCCGGCCACCGGCGTCGCGGCGAAGCAGCGAAGCAAACAACAGGCTGCCGATTCGCGAAGAGTGCGCATCGGTGGCCAGCCTCGGGTCGAGCTGGGTGGGCATGGCCTCCAGGGCCACGGCCAGGGTGCCGGGCTGTCGTGGGGGGGCGTTGCAGCCTGGCAGGAGGAGGATGGCCGCCGAAAGGCTGATCAGCGCCAGGAAGACCCCCGTAATGGCCCGCCGGACCGGGGTTTCCGGCGCAGTGTATAGAATGCCTATCATCGCTCTGTTAGACTCATGAGTTTGGGCTCAGGGGCGGCGGAGGTAAGTAGATGATAGCAGTGGTGAATGAGTGGGCGGCCCGGGTCGCGGTGGGTTTCGCGTGTATCTTCCTCCTGGTGGGTCCTGCGGCGGCAGCTGGGACGGCCTCGCCCGGTTCTCCGAACGAACAGTTTCCCCTTTTTGACGAACTTGTTCCCAACGTCGAGTTCTGGACCGACGTGTTTGCTGTCTACAGCAGCAGCCAGGCTGTCTATCACGATATGTACGACCTCGGATTGGTCTACAGGGTTGTTGATTTTGCTGACATTGTCGACGGCCGACTTTCCGCAGCTGCCAAGGACCGTGCTATCAGGGCGCGCCTGGGCGCCGAAAAGACTCGCATCGCTGCGATGCTCAAGTCCGTGGCTGCCGGCAGTCTCAAGAACGACGAGGAGAAAAGAATCGCTGGGCTGCTCACCGAGCGAAGCGGTGGCGTTAAGTCGGGCCTGCGGCTTGCTGGCCAGTTTCGTTATCAACGGGGACTGGCCGACCGTCTTTGCGGTGCCCTCGGCCGAAAGGCCAGCTACGCCCCCGAGACCTCCAAGCTGCTCGCCAAACACGGGGTACCCGTTGACCTGCTGGCGCTGCCGCTGGTCGAATCGTCTTACGTCATCGCCGCGCGTTCTTACGCAGGGGCAGTGGGCATCTGGCAGTTCACCTGGGGCACCGGGCGTCGTTTCATGCACGTCGACCATACCTACGATGACAGGCGCGACCCTATACGTTCTACCGAGGCCGCGGCACGCTACCTGCGCGAGAACTACGACCGGCTCGGATCCTGGCCGCTGGCCATCACTGCTTACAACCACGGCGCCGGTGGCGTGGCTTACGCGGTCAGAAAACTGGGTACCGAAGACCTCGGCAACATTGTCACCAATTATCGCAGCCGTCGTTTCGGCTTTGCCTCTCGCAATTTTTACTCTGAGTTCCTGGCCGCGCGCGACGTTGCCGCGAGGGTCGATGAGTTCTGCCCTGGTCTGCAGGTGCCCGAGTGGAACGTCAAGACCGTCGAGATGGATCACTACGTGGCCCTGTCGGAGCTGGCCAGCTGTGCGGGCGTGGACGAAGCGAGGCTGGTTGAACTCAACCCGGCACTGTCGCACGAAGTCATTCGCGGTCGCGCGTGGGTTCCTTCCGGCTACAAGCTCAACCTCCCGGCAGACAAGGCCGCCGCGTTCGGTACGTCATACGCGGCGCTGGCCGCGTCGAGCCTTCACAGCGAGCAGCAATACTACCTTTCGAGTTACAGGGTAGGCAGGGGGCAGACGCTGTCGCAGCTGGCCCGCAGCTACAGGACCACGGTGCGGGAGTTGCAGCGCATCAACAACATCGTTAACCCGCGTTCACTCAGGTACGGGCAGCTGCTCAAAATCCCGGTTGCTGGCTCGCGATCGGCCAGCTCGCGATCGACCGGCCCGGCGGCGATTGCTTCGTCGCCATCGGCGGCCAGCAGCGGCCAGACGCGGCACCTCGTTCGCCGTGGCGAGACCCTCGATCGCCTGGCCCGCCGCTACGGCACCACGGTGGGTTACCTGCAGTACCTCAACGGTATTCGCGACCCGCGTTCGCTCAGGTATGGCACCTGGATACAGATTCGCCGCGGCGGTAGTGGCGCGACTGCGAGCGCGGCCTCGATGGTTCACCAGGTGCGCAGCGGACAGACGCTATCGCAGATAGCCCGGATATACGGCACATCGGTGCCCGCGCTGCAGCGGCGCAACAGTATCTCCGACCCTCGTAAGCTCAGGCGGGGACAGGCGCTGCAGATACCCTGAGCGCTGCAATATCGGTCGCCGCGTCGGTGCGGGGGGCTCGACTGGAAGGGGCGGGCTCTCCTGACTATGCTGGCCTCGACGCCGCCCGGTTATCGCGGACGGCGCTGTAGAAATGGAACTGGCTTTTCTCCAATTGGCTGCTACGGCCTACCTGGCATCGGCGCTCGCGTTCGGTGCCCACGTGTTGTGGTCGGTCAAGCGCGCGGCTTCGGCTGGCCCCCTGTTGCTTGGCCTGGGCTTTATTGTTCATGGCTTGTCGATTGCCTGGCGCACGGTTGATTCGGGATTGGTCACAATGGTGGGCTTCGCCGAGGGGCTGTCATTTTTTGCCTGGCTGGTGGCCGGTGCCTGGCTGGTGACACAACGCCGCTACAGCCTGTCAGTGATAGGAGCGGTGGTCAGTCCCCTGGCCTTTGCGCTCACGCTGGCCGCGGTCATCCTGTTTACCGGTGCGCGGGATGTGCCACCCGAGTTGATGGGCCCGTGGTTGCCGGTACACGTCTCGCTCGCGTTTCTCGGCAACGCCGTTTTCGCGCTGGCCTTTGCCGTCAGCGTTATCTACCTGGTGCAGGAGAACGCGCTCAAGTCGCACCGCACGGGCTCGGTGCTGAACCGCCTGCCGTCACTCGAACAGCTCGACAGGGTCAATTTTACCTGCCTGGCCTGGGGTTTTCCGCTGCTCACCCTGGGCATCATGACCGGCGGTCTATGGGCATCTGCCTACTCGGGGCAGTTCTGGTCGGGTGAACCCCGCGAAATATTTTCTACCGTGCTCTGGGTGCTCTACGCGGGCTTGTTGCAGCTGCGCTACACACGCGGGCTGCGCGGACGTCGGGCTTCTCTGGCCACCATTCTTGGCTTTGCCATACTGGTGTTCGCCTACCTTGCGGTCAACATACTTCCCCTGGCGGCGGGACGGCACGGTGGGGGCGTGCTTTCCTGATACAGATCCATGGCACGCGGACTCCTGGTCTACGGCATTAATCACCACAGCGCGCCGGTGGAATTACGCGAGCGCCTGAGCGTGCCCGAAGAGGCGCTGGCGGATCGCCTGGGCGAGCTGCTCGAGGTGCCGGGCGTAGAAGAAGCGGTCTTGTTATCGACCTGCAACCGGGTTGAGATGATAGCCTGCTGCGCGGGCGACGTTTCTCACGGTGAATTGCTGCGTAAGGCCCTGTTGGCCGACAGCGGGGTAGCTCCCGAGCTGGCCGCACCCCACGCTTACCAGCACACGGGCAGGGAGGCGGTGAGGCACCTGTTCCGGGTGGCCTCCAGCCTGGACTCCCTGGTGGTGGGCGAGCCGCAGATACTGGGACAGATGAAGGACCAGTACCTCCTGTCGCACGGCCACAGCAGCACGGGAGCGGTTCTCAACCGTTTGTTTCACAAGAGCTTTTCGGTGGCCAAGAGGGTTCGAAGCGAGACTGGCATCGCCTCCAAATCGGTGTCCGTGGCCTCGGTAGCTGTAGACCTGGCGGGTAAAATTTTCGAAAACCTGGAGGGGCGCACGGCTCTACTGCTGGGCTTGGGCGAAATCGGCGAGGTCACGGCGCGGCAGTTGCTGTCGGCCGGCGTGGAACGCCTGCTGGTGGCCAACCGCACGCTTGAGACCGCGCTCGAGCTGGCTCGCGAACTTGACGGAACGGCTCTTCCACTCGAGCGCATGGCGGGCTACCTGCCCCTTGCCGACCTCGTCGTAGGATGCTCGGGCGGCGGGCAGCTCGTGATGGCGGCCGAGGTATCAGCCGCACTAAAAGAGAGGCGGCACCGGCCGATGTTCTTCATTGATCTCGCTGTTCCCCGCAACTTTGACCCGGCGATCAACAACGTCGATGGCGCCTATCTCTACGACGTGGACGATCTCGCTTCGGTGATCAACGAGAACAAGAGTTCGCGCCGTAGAGAAGCCACCGAGGGCGAGGTCATGGTTGAGCAGGAAGTCGACAGCTTCTGGCAGTGGTTCGAAGCCCTGGAACTCGTGCCCACCATCGTGGAGCTGCGCGAAAGCGTCGAAATCATCAGGGCCACCGAATTAACGCGCACTCTCGACAAGATGTCTCTTGACGAGGAAAGCCGCGAGCGCGTGGACCAGATGACGCGCTCGATGATGAACAAGTTGCTGCACTCGCCCACTTCGGTGCTCAAGGAAGCAGGCGGCAGCAACGAGGAAACCGGGCTGCTCAGCGCGACCAGGCGGTTGTTCGGCCTGGGAGACCCGGAGAAGTGAAGCTGCGCCTGGGCACGCGGGGCAGCGAGCTGGCACTGCTGCAGGCGGGCCTGGTCGCCGACCAGCTGCGCGGAAGCCACGAAGGCCTCGGGGTCGAGCTCGTGGAGGTCAGTACCACCGGTGACAGGGTTCTCGACCGGCCGCTACGTGAGCTTGGCGGCAAGGGCTTGTTTGTCCGCGAGCTGGACCAGGCCCTGCTCGAGGGCCGCATCGAGTGCGCAGTGCACTCGGTGAAGGATATGCCCTCTGCGATCGAACCGGGGCTTGTGCTGGCCTCGGTACCAGCCAGGGAGAGCGCGGTCGACGTGCTGCTGACCCGCGGTGCCCTTGGCCTGGACGAACTCGCCCGGGGCGCGACGGTGGGGACGACCAGCCCACGCCGTTCGGCGCTGCTCAAATCAAAGCGCCCGGACCTTGAGATCGTGTTTTTGCGCGGCAACCTGGGTACGCGTCTTGATCGCCTGAGAAACGCCGAGTTCGACGCGACCTTGCTTGCCGCCGCCGGACTCAAGCGCCTGGGCCTGGACCTGAGCGATCTATGTTGCACACCGCTGGACCCGAGGGAGTTCTGCCCGGCGCCGGGACAGGGCGCTCTCGGTGTCACCGTGCGGTCGGTCGACGGCGAGGTCAGGGGCCTGCTCGCCGCCATCAACGATCCCGACAGCTTCCAAGCCGTCGAGGCTGAGCGCGCGGTATCCCGGCGACTCGGCGCTAGTTGCTACTCGCCGGTGGCCGCCTGGGCGCGACACGAGGACGGTGTCCTGAAAGTGGAGGCTACGGTGGTGAGCCCCGACGGCAGCCTGGTACTCAACGAGGCGGCCCAGGGGGATCCTGGCCGCGCTGTGGCACTGGGGCTCGAGGTAGCCAACGGACTGCTGGCGCGGGGAGCGGCCGATATAATGGCCAGCGCGGAGGCGGGCGATTGACCGCCAAGGTTGTCCTGGTCGGCGCCGGTCCGGGCGACCCCGGCCTGCTGACCCTCAGGGGCCGCGACTGGTTGGCTTCTGCCGACGTGGTTCTCTACGACGCTCTGGTCGACACGCGCTTGCTCGCGCTGGCCGGCAAAACTGCCGAGCTACTCCTGGTGGGTCGTCGCCACGGACTCGAGGTCTGCAGCCAGGCCGAGGTCAACAAAATGATAGTCGGTTACGCGCTGGACGGGCGCGTGGTCGTGCGCTTGAAGGGAGGGGACCCTTTCCTCTTCGGGCGCGGGGGTGAGGAGGTCGAGGCCTGTCGCCTGGCCGGTATCGACTGCGAGGTTATACCCGGAGTGAGTTCGGCCCTGGCCGTGCCGGCCCTGGCCGGCATACCACTCACCCACAGGGACTATGCCTCGTCGGTCACTATTCTCACTGGTCGCTCAGGCAAGGGCCGCGAGGGCAGGGAGCCCGACTGGGCGGCCCTGGCCGCCTCGGGTTCGACCATGGTCTGGCTGATGGGAATGCTCAAGGCCGACTACATTGTCGAACAGCTGCTGTCCGCGGGCATGGCCGCTGCCACTCCCGCGGCCGCGGTGGTGCGCGGAAGCACCGCGGCGCAGGCGTCCGTGCTATGCTCGCTCGAGGAACTACCCGGCAGGCTCAGGAGCGCCGACCTGCGTCCACCGGGAGTGCTGGTTATAGGCGAGGTGGTTAAACTCGGAAGCAGTGGTGGCAGCTGGGAAAAACGCCCTTTGTTCGGGCGTCGTATCGTGGTCACGCGGGCGGCAGAACAAGCCGCTGCCTTCTGCACCCGGCTCGAGCAACTAGGCGCCGAGGCGGTCGAGTATCCGGTGATCGAAACCCAGCCCATTACCGAGGGCCCGGACATCGACCGACTGTTGCCACTGCTATCGAGTTTCGACCTGCTCGTGCTCACCAGCGTTAACGGCGTGAATTTTTTCTTCGACCTTCTCGCTGCGACTAGCACCGACCTGCGCGAACTGGCCGGTGTCGATATCGCCGCGGTCGGCCCCGCGACGACGGCGGCCATAGAGGCGCGGGGCCTGCGCGTGGCTTTTCAACCGCCGCGCTACCGGGCCGAGGAACTGGCCGACGCACTGGGAGACGTGGAGGGCAAGCGCGTACTGATCGCCGGGGCCGAACTGGCTCGCGAGGTTCTGCCCGACACCCTCGCTGAACGCTCGGCCGTCGTGGAGATACTGCCGGTTTACCGCAGCGTGATTCCCCGGGCTACCGGCAGATTCGAAGAGCTGGGCGAGGTCGACATGGTCACCTTTGCCAGCCCTTCGGCGTTGCAGCACTTCGATGAGCTCAACGATGGGCGAGCGGCCGAGTTGCTGGCTGGCAAGGCCGTGGCCGTCATAGGCCCGGTCACGGCAGAGGCGCTGGTAAACAAGGGGATAATCCCGGACGTGCTGCCCGACGAATGGACCAGTGCGGGCATGGCGGTGGCAATCGAAAGCTACTTTGCAAACCAGCAGGGGCTGCCGTAGCATCGCGTTATCATGGCGTTTCCACTGCATAGGATGCGCAGGCTTCGCAACAGCGAAGGCCTCAGGCGCATGGTTCGCGAAAACAGCGTGGCCCCGGCCGACCTGGTCCAGCCTTACTTCGTCTGTCCCGGCAGCGGCGTTGAGAGCCCCGTGTCTTCGATGCCCGGGGTCAGCCAGCTGTCGGTGGACAAGGTAACCGAAGCTGCGTCCAGGGCCGCCGACGCAGGCGTGGCGGGGGTTCTGCTGTTCGGCATACCCGAGCACAAGGACGCGGTGGGCAGCAGCGCTTCTGACGACAATGGCGTTGTGCAAAGGGCGGTGGCGGCCATCAGGAAGGCCTCACCCTCATTGCTGGTCATTACAGATGTCTGCCTGTGCGAGTACACCGACCACGGCCACTGCGGAGTTATAGAGGGCGAGCAGGTAGACAACGACGCGACCCTGCCGCTTCTGGTGGAAGAGGCCCTGTCGCACGCGCGGGCCGGCGCCGACATCGTTGCTCCTTCCGACATGATGGACGGTCGGGTGGGTGCCATCAGGGCCGCTCTCGACGAGCATCACTTCGAGGAACTTCCCATAATGTCTTACTCGGCCAAGTACTGCTCGGGTTTTTATGGACCGTTCAGGGAGGCGGCCGAGTCGGCGCCGCAGTTCGGCGACCGGCGCAGTTACCAGATGGACCCTGCCAACTCGGCTGAAGCCCTGCGTGAGGTGGAGCTGGATCTCGAAGAAGGTGCCGACATCGTCATGGTGAAACCGGCAATGCCCTACCTTGATGTCATCAGGTCGGTCAAGGACACTTTTGCCTGCCCGCTGGCTGCCTACCAGGTCAGTGGCGAGTACTCCATGATCAAGGCCGCGGTAGAGCGTGGCTGGCTCGATGAATCACGGGTGGTGGCCGAGTCGCTGATGGCAATCAAGAGGGCCGGGGCTGACATCCTGATCAGCTACTACGCCACCGACGTCGCCACCGGCGCCGTCTAAGGTCTCCGGTGTCTACGCGTGCTCGCTTCCGCTGGCTGGTGATGGTCGCCGTGCTTGCCCAGTTGGCCGTTCTGCCCGCCGCGGCCCCGGCCACGGTTGGCATGGAGAAGGAGCTGGGCGAGGATTTCGTCAGCCAAGCGCGCAAGGGGCTGCCGCTTATCTACGATTACGAGATCAACGAGATGGTGTCCGAGATCGGGGGGCGCATCGTGCGGGGCCTGGGCATGCAGCCTTTTGACTACGAGTTTTTCGTTGTCCGCGACGACAGCATCAACGCCTTCGCCGTCCCTGGCGGCAAGGTTTTTGTTCACGCGGGTCTCATTTCTCGCGTGAAGTCGGAGGACGCATTGGCCGGTGTGCTTGCTCACGAGGTCGCCCACGCTCACGCCCACCACGCGGTGCGACAACAGCAGAAGGGAGCCGCCGCCGGCTACGCGGGCCTGGCGGGCATTTTTCTTGCGCTCATCAACCCAGTGCTCGGACAGGCTGCACTGATGGCCTCCCAGGCAAAGACCCTTGAGTACCAGCGCGACTTTGAACGCGAAGCCGACTTCCTGGCCTTGGAGTACACCCGTCGGTCGGGCTTCGACCCACAATCGATGCTTGAACTGCTGCGCGTTATCTACGATGAGCAGAAAATAAACCCCACCAGCATACCTCCCTATTTCCTTTCGCATCCGCTCACTGCCGAGCGAATGGCCAATATCGAGGCTGCGCTGGGCAGACTGGAGTGGGAGCGCGAGAGTCGCCCGGTGGCGAGTGAGCGCCTGCTGCGCGCGGCGGCCGTCGCCCGTGGCACATCGCAGCGACGGGCGAAGGCCGTGGGCGATTACGAGGCGGCGGTGAGTTCGGCGAAGGCCGGCGAAGAACGTTTGCGCGCGGTCGAGATGGCCGGTGTGCTGATGGTGCACGGCGAAGACTACACTGCTGCGCTGGCTTATCTGCGCGAAGCCGCAGCGGGGGGACGCAATATGGACCGCGAGCTGGGCCGTGCGCTACTACGCCTGGGCGAGTACGGCGAGGCGCTGCCTCTGCTTAAGAGAGCGGTCAAGGAGAGACCGGGCGATTGGAACGCGCTCGCCGACCTGGGCGAGGCCCACTATAGGCTCTCCGACGCAGAGCAGGCAGTGGCTGCCCTTGAGAAGTCATGGGAGCTCAGCCCCTGGCGCCCGCGGGTTGCCGAAAGTTTTGCGCGCGCTCTCGACATGGCCGGTAAGCGCGAACGCGGCTACTACTTTCTCGCCGTGAGGGCAGAGACCACCGGGCGCCTGGACCGTGCCCTGTTATACTATCGCAAGGCCCTGCCTGGACTCGAAGAGGGCGGCGAGGAGTGGAAGCAGGCGTCTTCTCGGCTCGAGCAGCTTGAAGACGCCGCCGAGCAGCTGCATCGGCGACCGAAACCACCCGTCGCCAGGCCGCGAGAGTTAGCCAACGGTGGCTGAGCGCGTGATCGCGGGCGTGCTGCCGCGCGTGCGGGCGATGAAGGCTTACACCCCGGGCGAACAGCCCAGCGGTGGCGAGCTTGTAAAACTCAACACCAACGAGAATCCCTATCCACCGTCACCGGCCGTGGCGGAGGCCGTGCGCGCCGTGAGCAATGGCGACTCGCTGAGGCTCTATCCGCAGCCGGCGAGCGACGATGTCAGGGCCGCGGCCGCGGCGGCCTGGCAACGACCGATCGAAGGCGTGCTCATCGGCAATGGCTCCGACGAGCTGCTGGCTGTGCTCACCAGGGCCTGCCTTGAGCCGGGGCAGACCGTGGCCTGGCTGTCTCCCACTTACTCGCTGTACCGCACTATGGCCGAGGCTGTAGGCGCCCGCGTGGTCGAGCTGCCTGTGCAACGAGAAAAAGACCACAGCCGGGCGCTGCTCGACGAAGACCTGGCTTCGTGCAATCCGCGGTTGATCTTCGTGTGCAGGCCCAATTCGCCCTGGGGCGAGACCGTTGGCTTGGAAGAACTCGGGCGGTTGTGTCGTTCGACCGACGCCCTGGTGGTGGCCGACGAGGCCTACATTGATTTCAGCCACGCCGAGTCGGCCCTTGAACTACTTGACCAGCACCAGAACCTGGTCGTACTGCGCACCCTGTCGAAGGCGTTCTCGCTGGCCGCCGTCCGTATAGGCATTGCTTTTGCCAGTCCGGATCTCGTTGTCGAGCTGGATAAGCTGCGCGATTCCTACAACGTCTCGCGGCTGAACGCCGCCGCCGCCGTGGCCGCCTTGCAGGACATGGACTACCAGCGTGTGAACTGCGACAGGGTTATGGCCAGCAGGCAACGCGTGATCGAACGCTTGTGTGCTGCCGGCTGGGGGCCCTGGGCCAGCGACGCCAACTTCTTCTGGTTGCCCTGTCCGGGTGACGACGGGAGGGCGGTTTACAGTCGCCTGGCCGACGCGGGAGTGCTCGTACGCTGGTTTGACAGCCCCCGGTTGAGCGGTGGCGTGAGGATAACCGTGGGTACCGACGAACAGATGGACCTGCTCGTGCGGTGCCTCGGAAACTTTAACTGAGCCGACGTCGTTCTGCCCGGTGGCGCAGGCTACTCGGCAGCGGGCGTTTCCTTTGAGGCGGGAGCTTCTTCGACCTGGGGCGCTGAGAGAAAGTCGTCGGCTACGAGATCGGCTCTTGAGTACAGGTACTGGGGTACGGCCATGACCATATTGCCGGCTTCGCTCGAGAGATAGTAGCGCTTGTCGTCGTCTTCGCCGACGCTGCCGGCCAGGGCCGCGCCACAGGAACGCCCGTCGGCTCTCGCCATCGCCACTCGCAGCGAGGGCGGCCGCAGGCCGTACAACCCGAGGGTAGAATTCTTGCTGTCCTCGGCCACGATGCTCTTGCCTGCCAGTTCGGCCAGGTCGCCCACGGCGCGGTCAATGCGCATCTCCTTGAGTAGCCTCTGGCCGTGCTCGGTGCTCATGGTCCAATCGTCGGCCGCCGACGTCCTCGTGAGCTCGAAGCCCCGCTTGTCATCACGTTCGACCGACAGCGACGTTATCTCGCCCGGCAGGCAGTCAAACAGTCCCTTGTCTCGCAGCTCGCCGAGCGGCCTGGCGAAGGCCACCTTCGTGGCCCGATCAACCGCGGCCAGTTGTCCGTCTCCCAGGCGCGACAGGTAAAGGCCGGCTGGTTGGTCTGCCGGAGCGCTGCCCAGCTTGAAGCCATCCAGGTTGTCCAGGCCGATTCTCAGTGTCAGGCTCACCGACGGCTCGTCGAGGCCCGTGGTCGCACTGTCGGCGTGGCCCTGGTCGTAAAAGGCCGTGGCCCTGGTAGTCGAAAGCGCCTCCAGCAGGTTGGACACGACGCGCGTGTCGGCTCGCCCCTTGACGGGCTCGAGCAACTGCCACTGGTCACCGGCGCGTTGCAGTTCGATTTTGCCGGCCTCGGCGGTCTCGAGGGTCATGGCTATAACGTCCGCCGGTTTGAAGTCGAACAGGCGCTTCTCCCTGAGGTCGAAGACCGACTTCTTTACCCCGGTGTGAAAGATCAAGGGCGTGACGACGATCTCTCCAGAGTTTTCGATTCTCACGAAGGCCTGGTAGCCCACCGGGGTGGTGTCGCCTACCACGATGTCGTCCAGCTGGTCGCCGTCGTCCAGGCGCATTTTTATGCGGACCTGGCTGCCGTTGTCTTCGAGCCCGTAGACTGACAGGTCTTCGGCCTCACTCACGGCAATGCGCCGCTCGACCCTGGTGTCGCGTATGGCCTTGATCAGCCGCTCAACTGTAATGCGGTCGGCGTCCACGGTCAGCGGGGCACTGATCGACCAGTCGGCCGCCTCGTCGCGTTCAAGGACGATGGTCGTTCCGTCGGGGTAGTCCATTGATATGTGGGCCACGGCCTCAACGTCAAAGGAGATAAGTTCGTCGGCGTGGAGTTCGGCCTCCATGCGGGGCCTTTCGACACTGTAGAGCCAGGCGCCGGCCGCGATGGCTATCAGCGCCAGCAGCAGCGTACGGCGTGGGTTCACAGCGAGGTTCGCCGCCACCACACGGCGATGCCCATCATGAGTATGAACTCGGGCAACAGCAGCACCGAAAGATAGAAGACATTGCGGCCTTCTTTTGCCGTCAGGTGTGCGCGAGAGGCTCTCACCCCGCGGGGCGGGATAGAGATGAGATGGCTCTCGCCGGCCAGCCAGCCGGTGGCCGACAGTACCAGCGCGTCGTTGAAGAGCTGCCTGAAGTACTGGTTGGTGAGCAGGCTTGCGTCTCCCAGCACCACCATCTGGAACTCGCCGTCGCCTTCGCCGCCTATGGCTTCTGCGAAGGCGCTAACGGCCGTGGCCACGACAACCGGCCCCTTGATGTCGGTGTCCTGCAGCTTGGCCTCGCTTGAATCGAAGAGCGTGTCGAGGTCGGTCTCGGCCCAGCTGGTGTCCGAGGTAAAGGCCAGGGGCTCTACGACCAGCCCTTCGCGGGGCGAGGGCGAGGGCGTAACCGAGCGCGCCAGCGAGAACAGGGTACGTTCTTTCATCGAGGCCACGGCCGGGTGCTTGCCGTAGCGCGCCACCACGGGGTCTAGTCCCAGCGACACGCCCTGAAACATCCGAACCTGCTGATCAACGATGACATCGTCGCCCACAGTTACTCCCCACTCGGCCAGGAAGCCCGCGAGCCCGCTGTCCCGCCTTGGCTCGAGAGCTACCAGAAGGCGGCCGCCGTTTTTCATGTAAGCCCTGAGTAGTTCAAATTCCCGGGGAAACCAGTCCTTGGCCGCGCTCGATATTACGAGCACGTCGGCGTCGTCTGGCACAGATCCGAGCTCCGGCAGAAAAAGGGCGTCTACGTCGTAGTTCTGGTTGACCAGCTCCTGCTTGAACTGGCCCGTGCCGCCGGGACCACGAGGGTCGTCGCTGTCGGGCTCACCGTGGCCTTCCACGAAGTAAATCTTCTTGCGCTCGCCCCCCGCGAGACTATGGATACCGTTGGTAATGGTGGCCTCGTCGGTCTTGGTGACCAGCGTGCTCCTGTCGCCGTAAATGATGCGCAGCGAAGGCACCTGGGTGACAGCGGACTTCTGCGCCAGTTCGGGGCGAAGCTGGGGGTCGATGATGCTGTAGCTCAGGTGGTTGTTCTCGTAACGGTATGCGGCCAGGAGTTCGCCCAGCACCGGGTCGCTGCCTCCCTGCAGGTAGGCTTCGATGACCACGTCTTCTTCGATCGCGCCCACGACCTCGCGCGACTGTTCGGAGAGACTGTTGACGCCCGAGGCGCTCAGGTCTATCCGGCTGTGGTAGCGTGCAGCCATAAAGTTGCCCATGACGAGCACCAGCACGAACAGCAGCGAGTAGGTTATGGCGTTGGCGCCGTATCGAGTGGAGCGCTGGCGAATAAAATCGTTGACCGACGAAGTCGAGCCGCTGGTAGCGTAGACGGCCAGTGCGGCTGCACCCAGCAACAGGTGGCCGAGCGAGTACCAGCCGAAGGAGAAAAAGCTGTCGGCTGGTTGCCGGGTCATCAGGTGGCTGATGAGGCCGAAGGCCATCAGTACCAGGCCGGCTATGGCAAGGATGGGGGCACGTCGGCTCACGCCTTCCACCTCGCTGATTCAACGGCCCGGTGGGTGAGGAAGAGAAATGCTCCTATGGCGCTGCCGAAGTAGACCAGGTCGGTGGTGTCTATGACCCCGCGCGCCATGTTACGAAAGTGCTCGGTGACCGACACGTAAAGCAGGATGGCTTTCATCGGCTCGCCGGCATTCTCGGCCGGCCAGCTGATGACGAACAGCAGCAGCAGTATGACCAGGGCGCTGATGGCGGCCACTATCTGGTTCGATGTGAGCGCTGAGCAGAAGTTGCCCACCGCCACGAAGCCCAGTGCCATGAGGTACAGGCCCAGGAAGCCCGCCGTCATGAGGCCGACCTCGGGGTTGCCGTAGATCATAAGTATGGCGGGGTAGACAAGCGTCAGGGCTATCATCAGCGTTACCACTGCGCAGCCGGCCAGGTACTTGCCCAGCACGATCTCGTGCACCTTGAGCGGCGAGGTGAACAGCAGCTCGTAGGTACCCTGGCTGCGCTCCTCGGCGAAGCTGCGCATGGTGATCATCGGCACCAGAATGACCAGTACCACCGACAGGTTGGAGAGCAGGGGAGTGATGATCGCGTCGTTCAAGTTCATCCAGGTGGTGTCGGCGCCCTGCATGCCGCTGTACAGCGCCACGATACGATTGAACTGGGCCAGCAGGTTGAAGAAGAACCAACCGGCCAGCAGAAGGAAGCCGGTGAGAACCACGTAGCCTATGGGCGACACGAAGGTCGAGCGCAGGTCCCGCCAGGCTATGGTGAGTGCGTTACGCACCGGGCGTGTCCTCCTTGTTCTCTGCGATGGCGTTATCAGGGGCGCTCGCCGGCCGGGGAGCAGGCACCGCGCCGTGTGCTTCGCCGCCCACGTGGCGCATGTACTCTTCCTCCAGGCTTCGTCCAGCGGGCAGGTCGGACAGGTCGGCCTCCAGCGCCACACGGCCTTCGTTGATGATGACTACTTTTTCGCAGATCTGCGCCACCTCGGGCAGGATGTGGGTGGATAGTATCACCGTCCTTTCGGCGGCAAGTCGTCGTATGAGTCCCCTGATCTCGATGATCTGGGCGGGGTCCAGGCCCACGGTGGGCTCGTCGAGCACCAGAACCTCGGGTTTGTGGATGAGCGCCTGGGCGAGCCCTACACGCTGTCTAAAGCCCTTGGACAGGTGTCCGCAGAGGCGGTTCGCTACCTTGCCCAGGGCGCAGTCCACTATCACGGAGTCGGCCGCGTCGCGCGCGGCGGCGCCACGGATTCCCTTGAGCCGGGCCACGTGCACGAGGTAGGGACGCACCGCCATCTCGAGGTACAGCGGCGGGTGTTCTGGCAGGTAGCCTATGCGGCGGCGTACCTCGAAGCTGTCATCGAACACGTCAAAGCCTTCAACGGTCACGGTACCGGAGCTGGCAGGCATGAAGCCGGTGATGATGCGCATGGTGGTGGTTTTGCCGGCGCCGTTCGGGCCGAGAAACCCCAGGGCCTTGCCACTTTCGACCGAGAACGAGATTCCGTCCACCGCGGCAACGGAGCCATAACTCTTGCTGAGATCAGAAACCTTTATCATGGGGGTACGTGTCGCGGTCGAGCGCGGCGGGGCGGGCCCTGCGCAGATGTTTTTTACCGGCGCCTTCGTGAGCTGTCAACGCGGCCTCTCAACGCGGGCTGTCGGGCAGGCCCGGGTTGGTCGCGGTAATCGGCATGGGCTAGAGTCGTCCTCGCCGTGACAGGTAAAAAAGAAAGCGCTGTATACCTGCTCGACACCAGCTACTTTATTTTCCGTTCCTACCACGCCCTGCCGGGCCTGACCACGGCCGAGGGCCTGCCTACCAACGCCGTGCACGGGGTCGCCAGCATGTTCGAGAAACTGCTGCGTACGCGCAAGCCCGGCTGGATAGTGGCCGCCTTTGACAGTGGCCGTAAGACCTTTCGCAACGAGTTATACCCCGACTACAAGGCCAACCGGGACGAGCCTGACGAAGAGCTGAGGGTGCAGTTTCCACTCGTGCAGCGGCTCGTTGAGGCCATGGGGATTCGCTGCGTGCGCCGCGACAACTACGAGGCCGACGACCTCCTGGCCTCAATGGCTCGGCTATTTTCGGCCCAGGGGTGCCCGGTGGTCATCGTCACGGGAGACAAGGACCTCATGCAGTGCGTGGGAGAGGGCGTGACGCTCTACGACGCGGCCAAGGGCGTGGATGTCGGCGAGGCACAGGTGATGGAGAAGTTCGGCGTGCCTCCCACTGGCGTGGTTGACGTGCTGGGGTTGATGGGCGACTCGTCGGACAACATCCCCGGTGTCAGGGGTATTGGACCGAAAACGGCGCGCGTGTTGATGGAGCACTTCGGCAGCATGGACGCGATGTATGCCAGGCTTGACGAGGTCAAAGACCTCAAGTTGCGCGGCGCGGCGTCGGTGCATAGCAAGCTCGAGATGGGGCGTGAGGCGGCCGAGCTTTCGCGCGACCTGGCTACGGTGCGCGACCAACTCGACGTTGACTTCTCTCTTGACGACGTACGCGTTGTGTCGCCCTACCGAGTAGAGCTCGTGGAATTTGCCGAGGAACTGGAAATGTCGCGCATGCTGTCGCGATTCAGGGATCTCACTCCCGGCGCAGACGCGGTCGATGCGGCCAGTACGGGCAAGGGTGGTCCGACGGATCCGGTCCAAGCCGGACTGTTCGATGAACCCGGAGACGCCGCCGCCGAAGGATCGGAGAAAACCAACAGTGAAGGGCAATCCCCCGTCGAGGAGAGCGGCATTGACTGGCGCGAACTTACCGGCCCGGAACTCTACTTTCACATCAAGCCAGGCGGCGAGGGCGAAGAGGCCACAGGGCCATGCCTGCTGCTGGGCGGTGAGCAGGGCTGGGCCCTGCTGCAGGGCCGGCAGGCGTTGGTGGATTGCCTGGCCCTGGCGGCCGAGTCGGGGGTCGACCTGATCGGCTTCGACATCAAATTGCTGTGCCGCGAGGTGGGTCTGGAGGCCACTCCGCCGGGCTTCGACCTGGGACTGGCGTCTTATCTCTGCGACCCCGGCGCCGGGGCCCACGACAGGGCCAGGGTGTCCCCGCGCTGGCTGGGCGAAGAGGCGGCTGACGAGCAGGATTCCGCAGCGCTGTTGGCCCAGCTCGAGCGATTGGCTGTTGAGCTGGGAGGCGAGGTCGATTCCCGTGGCCAGAGGGCCATATACGATGAGCTGGAGTATCCACTGGTCGCCGTACTGGCTTCCATGGAATCGCGGGGTATGCTCCTGGACCTGGAACTGCTCAAGTCGCTTTCCGCCGATTTCGGGTCGAGGATGGAGGGGTTGGTAGGCAGGATCTACGAGGCCTCGGGCGAAGAGTTCAACATACTGTCACCCCTGCAGCTGCGGGAGATTCTTTTCGGAAAACTGGGCCTGCCCACCAAGGGCGTCAAGAAGACCAAGACCGGTTTTTCCACCGACAGTGACACCCTGGATGCGCTGTCGGGCAGCCACCCGCTGCCGGCGCTGGTGCTGGAGTACCGCGGCCTGGCGAAGCTCAAGTCTACTTACGTTGACGCCTTGCCGCGGCTGGTCGACGAGCAGGGGCTGGTTCACACGCACCTTAATCAACTGGTCACGGCCACCGGCCGTCTGAGTTCGAGCGACCCGAACCTGCAGAACATTCCTGTTCGCAGCCAGGACGGCGGTCGCATACGCAAGGCCTTCATCGTTCCCGAGGGGCAGCTGCTGGTGTCGGCCGACTACAACCAGATCGAGCTACGGGTGCTGGCCGACCTGTCGGGCGACCCCGGACTGGGCGGCGCTTTTGAGCGTGGCGAAGACGTGCACCGGGCTACCGCGGCCGAGATATTTGAGGTTGCTCCCGACCAGGTCAGCAAGCAGATGCGCCGCGAGGCGAAGGTCATCAACTTCGGCATCGTTTACGGCATGGGGCCGGTGCGCCTGTCACGCGAACTCGACATTCCGAGGACACAGGCGTCTGAATTCATAAAACGCTACTTTCAACGCTACCCGGCCGTGCAGGGATTTTTTGACGAGATGCTCGAGCAGGCCAGGGCCACGGGCTACGTGGCTACCAGGCTGGGCCGGCGCCGTTACCTGCACGACATCGACAGCGACCATGGGGGCCGCCGGCAGGCGGCCGAGAGGGTGGCCACCAACACCCCCATACAGGGGGGAGCGGCGGACATCATAAAAATGGCCATGGTCGAGGTGGAGCGGCGGCTGGCCGAATCCGATTCCGGCGCGACCATGTTGCTGCAGGTGCACGACGAGTTGCTGTTGCAGTGCGCCGTTGAGGATGAGCCCGAACTGGCCGAAATGCTGCGCAGCGCCATGCAATCGGTGGCAGAACTGTCGGTTCCTGTGCTTGTCGACGTGGGCAGCGGCCGCAGCTGGGCCGAGGCACACTGAGTCCTGGGATGTATCGCGCGGGCGGGAGTCAAAGCCGGATCTTGACGCAGGGCGCTAAGTGGTGGAAAAGAAGAGATAATCCTGTTCGGCGATGAGAAAAGTCAGCTTTGGTTGAATAGCAGGCGACCGGGTCTCGTCGTTCAGAGTGGTATGGAGCGTTTCGGGTGGCATTTAACGATTCCGAGCTTGTTTCCCTTGCGCAGCAAGGGGACAGGGATTCCATGCGGGTCCTCGTCGAACGGTACCAGGATCGGCTGGTCGCCGTTGTCGTTGGTATGGTGCGAAACCACGATGACGCCCTCGATGTGGTGCAGGAAACCTATATCAAGGCTTTCCGCAATATCGACGGTTTCAGGGGCCAATCATCGTTTTACACCTGGATCTATCGCATCGCGGTCAACCAGGCCATCGACCTCAAGAGACGAGAAAGCAGGCGTGTCTCCGTTGAGTTTGACGAAGTGCTACCCCCCGGAGGGGTGGACGAGTGGAGTCAGAGCTCGGTTGGCGGAAACGATACGTTTGCGCGGGTAAGGAACAGGGAACTGGTGGCTAAAGTGTATGAGGCTATGGAGAGTTTGACGCCTGACCACCGCGCGGTCATAATTCTTCGAGAAGTCGACGGTCTTTCCTACGAGGAAATCAGTGACTCCGTTGGCTGTTCTCTCGGCACTGTTATGAGCCGTCTCCACTACGCCAGAAAAGCACTTCAGCTACGACTAGAGGAGATAATCGGATCATGAAATCCGGTACCCCGGTTGATTGCCACGACTTCGAGGAACGCGTACACGCGTTTATCGACGATGAGCTGCCCGATACCGAACTGGCAGCCATGCGTGGGCACCTGGGCGATTGTCCTCGCTGCGAAAAGATAGTGACGGGTTTCCAGAAAACCGGCACTCTTATCTCAACGGCCGTAACCGAAATGGTTACGGCCGTTGACGTTTCCGGCATCTGGCAAGCGGTGGAAAGCGGGCTTGATGCGGAGCTGGCGACCCCGCCAGTCTCCGCGCACGAGCAGCCAGCACAAAGCGACCAGCATCCGCCTCGCTGGGATTCGCCTCGCTGGGATTCAGTGCAACGTGTGCTCGACAGCATCGCGGCCCGCGTGAGTCCCAGTAATCTTGGCTGGGCTGGTGCTGCCGCATCTGTGACCGCGTTGGCCATGTTCATGCTGCTTCCCGGCGGTCAGGGCGGGCAGGTAGTCGATACCGGTCGCAACGTGACCGTTGCTCGAGCGACCGGTCTCAAGTCAGCCCGGCTCGATAGTCTTTCTGGCGCCCCGGGCTACACGGTTTCGAGTTGGGTACAGCCGCGGACCAAGGCGCGCGTCATATGGGTGGACAACAGCGCGGACGGGTTTGCCAGCCGCGACGCGAGGTACTGAGCGGTGGGCGGAGTAGGCACGATCACGGGTATGGTACTGGCCGCGCTGGTCAGTGTGCCCTGTGCAGCCGAAGCTGAACAGCAGCCGGGCGTCGCCCCGGTGGCTGTGGCCCCAGCGACTGCGGCCCCAGTGGCTGCTGCTCCAGTGGCGGCGGCTCCAGTGGCTGCGGCTCCAGTGGCTGCGGCTCCAGTGGCTGCGGCTCCAGTGGCTGCGGCTCCAGTGGCTGCGCCCCAAGCAGCTGGTGCTGATACAGGCGCCCCGCAGGCAGACCTCTCCCAAGCCGCGGCGGCGGGAACAGCAGCGGTGGTAGTAGAACTTCCCGGAGTGGTGCAGGTGGCCGCCATACACGCATCGAACAAATCTCGGGCTTTTGATCCCCAGCTGCAGCCCTACAGACCCGAACTCAAGCGCATGCGTTTCAAGAACTACGAACTCATCGAGGCCACCAAACAGAACGTGCAGGCCGGCGACCAGTACGGCATGGAGTTGCCGGGCAATCGTTACCTGCACATAACAGCGCTCGACAGCACGACCGAGTACCTGCAACTGAGAGTTCTTGTCAACGAGAACAACCGCCCGATCGTAAACACCGATGTGCGCATCAACCGAGGCGCACCGTTGCTAATTGCCGGCCCCAAGATGGGCAGCAACGGCACGTTGATTCTTGCCATACAGGCCACGCCGCCAGTGCCTGGCCCGGAGCGAGCAAGCGCTCGCGTGGCCAGCGGCCAGCGGCTGCCACAGGTGGTTGGCGGGGCTACGGCTCCGGTCGGGGTCAACGCTTCAAGCCGCGAACAACTGGCCAACGACGATGCACCCACGGCTGTAGAGCCGGCTGCTATTCCGGCCCAGGCTCCCGCGGTCCCGGCTGCCGTTCCGGCGACGGACCTGCGCTGAGCGGGAACAAAGAAAATTGGCGAGCATAGAAGACGAGATTTCTGACTTTCTCGACCAGGCCGGTCGCAGGCTGGACGGCCTCTGGCAGAGTTTTTCGTCGGCCGGTTTTTCGACGGCGAGTTTTTCGGATTTGAGCGATACCGCTTCGGAGATGACCACGTTGTTTGAGCCCGTGGCTCCCTACAACGCTTCTCAGCTCCTGACGCCACTGGTGTCACTGGCAGCGGGAGTTTCTGTACTGGTGCTGGCAGGAGTGTCGGTGGCGGCATTGTCCGCGCTACTGGCCAGCCTCTTAGCGGTAGCCTTCATACTGGCCGAGGTATTCGGCTACGACGTTTCGCTGGCCAACCCGGGCGAGTTTTCTTCTTAAAAGGGCAGCGCGGCCGGGTTCTCCTGCTTCAGCTGCCCTGGGCCATGTGGTGGCACAGGATGTCTGAGGTTCCTTCGCGCATGATACGCGGGTCTACCTTTTCGCCAGCCAGCAGGGTCTTTCGCACGTCCTTGCCCGATATGAACACGGGCTTTTCCTCGTCGTGGTTCTCCATCAGGTCCACCCGGCCAAGCGACTCGTAGTAGGCAGCAAAGCCTACGTTGACCGTCTGTATGTCGAGCTTGCCGTTGAGCTTGCCGAAGATTTCCTGGGCGTCAAAGTCACCCCAGATGGCCGAGCCGTCGGCGAAGGGCGCGTCGGCGTGCTTACGGCCGATGATGATGTCGGTAAAGCCGTAGTTCTGCCGGTAGATGCCGTGCATGACAGCTTCTTTCGGGCCGCCATAGTACATCTTGATATCAAGACCGAGCAGCATGACGCGGTCGGGCACCGAGTCGTCCCTCGCGTCCCACAGGGCCGGGTCGCTGTCGCCTTCGCCTATGCCACGCGATTCGATCAGGGCCTGGTAGGTCTGCATCCTCACCTCGGCGTTGACGTCGTCGCCCTTGGTCTCGCCCACGAGCGGGTTGAGACAGGCGCCGGCGTTAAGATCCTGCTTGAGCAGCGTCTCCAGTCCGTACACCAGTGCGTACTCGTGGGCGCGGTGCAGGGGGTTTCGGGTCTGGAAGGCCACCACACGCTCCCAACCCAGGTCTGCGAGCATCTGCCTGACCTCCACCGGGGATTTCACCGAGGCGCCGAAAGCCGGGTTTGTGGGCTGGGGAAGCACGCGTATGGAGCCACCCAGCAGGTGGCTGCAAGCGGCGTCGCCCTTGAGTGCCATGTCGGCTCCCGGGTGGTCTTCGCGGGTAGTGCCGTAGACGCTTTCGAGGTAGCGGGGCTTGTCCCACTCGTACACGTCTGTCAGTTCGAGGATGGCCACCAGATCGCCGCCGGGGGATTCGAGCGCCACCGACTGCCCGGCCGAAAGCGTGGCCGCCAGCTCTGCGCTCACGGGCAGGGCCATGGGGATGGTCCAGGCGTAGCGCTCACCGTTGTTCTCGATGACGCCCTCGTCGAGCGAAAGATTCCACGCGGCCTCTCCCATGGGGCCCTCCAGCGGGCTCAAGGCGCCGTCGCCGAAGCGGTAGACCGTAGAAAGATCGGCTGCCGAAACGGGCACGCGGGTGAGCGAGGCGGCTTCGCTGGCAAAGCTGCCGAGGTCGGCTTCGGCGACTGTTCGGTTTACCGGGGTGCTGAGTCCGCCGTGGGGCGAGATAAGGTCGGGCATGTTATTCTCCTCAAAAGTCTAGTTAATCGCGCAATTTAGACCATGCGGACGGCGGATCCAAACTTTCGCCATGGGGGCGTCCGGTGGCTGGGGAGGACGGCCGGTGGGGGGAGCGGTCACCGTGAACCAGCGGTCTACAGGTGGATGTAGCCGGCCCAGGTCCAGTAGAAGCGCACCGTGAGATTGAACACGACCCAGCCGGTGGCGCCCATAATCGCGCCGGGCAGGATGATGTCGCGCAGGCGCAGAAAGCCCGACGAGTAGGCGATGGCGTTAGCCGGTGTGCCGATGGGAAACGCGAAGGCCAGCCCCGCCGGTATGGCGATGAGCGGCGCTATGGTGGCGGGCACCAGGCCTATGGTGTCGGCCATTCCAAGGCCCATGGGCATCATCAACGCCACCACGGCCGAGTTGCTTATGGCCTCGGTGAGCAACCAGGAACTCGCCGACAGGGCGGCGACGGCGCTCGAGGGGCTGTCGGCCATCAGGCCCAGGGTGCGCTGGGCCAGCCAGGTGGCGGCCCCCGAATCGTTGAGCGCCGCGCCCAGGCAGATCGCGCCGCCGTACATCAGGATGATGCCCCAGTTGACGTACTCCTCCACGTCGCGCCACTTGACCAGCTTGAACACGAACAGCAGCACGATGGCGCCTATGGCCACGTTGGCCAGCCCGAGGTTGTGCCCGGCCAGCACCCAGGTGGCCACGGTTCCGAGCATTACGGCTCCTATGGCCTTCTCGTCACGGCTCATCGGGCCCAGTTTCGCCACCTTTTCGGCCAGGGCCGTCTCGGCGTCGGCCACGCTGTCCTGATCGATGGGGAAAAATCTGGTTATGACCAGCCAGCCCACCCCCAACATGACCACTACCACCGGCAGCGCCCTGAGCGTCCAGTCGAGAAAGGTAAAGGGGTTCGTGCCCTCGTACTGCTCCAGTATGCCCAGGGCCAGCGGCGCGCGCCCCCCGCCAAGCAGGGTGGCCACCCCGCCTATGGTTGAGCCCCAGGCCAGCGCCAGGAACAGGGCCTTGGCATAGCTGCTGCGGCGCTGCCTGAGCTTGAGCACCATGACTATCTCCATGATGATCGGAAAGTTCATGGCAGCCACCGCGTGTTCTGACATCCAGAAAGCCATGAAGGCGTTCATGAGAAAGACCGCGCAGAGCAGCGAGCGGGGGCTGTGACCGAAGCGTCGCAGGAAGAGCAGCCCCAGCCGCGTGGACAGGCCCGATTTCATCAGGCAGGCGGCCAGTATGAAGGCGCCCATGATGAAGAACACGGCAGAGTTGCCAAAAAGAGAATAGGCCTGCTCGGCCGGCATTATGCCCGTGAGCGGGATGAGGGCTATGGCCATCAGGCTGGTGATCATCAGCGGCAACACGTTGAGAACCCACCAGGTCAGGCACAGGGCGAATACCGCCATGGCCTTGCGTCCTTCTTCGGAGAGGCCCTCGGGAGTCTCCATGCTGTACACCAGCACGAACAGGCCCACGCCCAGGAGCAGGCGCAGGGGGCGGTTCAGCCGGCTGAGCAGCACCAGGGCCAGGGGCCGGGTGTCGACCACGTATTGTTTGCTGGTGTTTTCCTGGCTCATGGCCTTATCGGCTGACGCCCCTGGGCTGTAGCCGCGTTTCTCTTGCGCGGCGGCGGACGGTTCAGAGCTGGGAGGAATCGAAAGAGTCGCTCACCTGTTTGACCCGCAGGCGACGCCTGAACCGCGAAAGGCTGCGGGCCGCGCGGCCACCCAGCCTTGAACGGTAGAAGCTGCTCACCGCGACGTCCAGTTTAGCATCATCTCCGGCAAAGAATCGAGCTTCGAGCGGGGTGACGGCCTGGCCGAGATCGCGCAGCCACTGCAGGTTGAGCCTGCCCTCGCGCGCGGCCTTGTAGAGGTGGGCGTATACGGGCACCACGTCGTCGGGGTCGGTCAATGGGTGGGCGGCCAGGCTGGCCAGGTCAGAAGGACGGTGAAGCGATAGGACCGGCAGCACGCCCAGTGAAACCAGCAGGTCGATACCTTCCATGGTCGAGGTCGGTTCCTCCAATCCCACCATGAGGTCGCTCCATACGGTTCCGCGCGGGAATACCCGTGCCGCTCGCTCAAGGGCGGCCAGGGTCTGTTCGCGGGGCACCTGCGTGCACCTGTCCGCGCAAGTCCTGGCCAGGCTCTTGTCGTCGAAGGTAAAAAGCGGGTAGTTCACTGCGTCCACGCCAGCGGCGTAGGCTCGGTCCACCCAGCCGGCATCGATCGGCGGGCTCACCTGTATGGCCACCAGGGTATCAAAATGCTCCTTGACGGCCTTAACGTAAGGCTCAAGCAGGGCGAAGCCTCCGTCGTCGTCGTGGTAGTGGCCGGTGCGAAAGTAAATGAACTCGACCGCGCCTTCGTCGAAGGCCGCGCGTATTACTTCGAGGACTTCTTCCAGGGGCCAGGGCTTGCGACGAGTGGCGCCGCGGTTGCGGCGGGCGGGGCAGAGCACGCAGGGCTTGCTCTCGCCTGCGAACGCACAGGCGCCGGCCGGGTCTATGGCGAGAAAGTCGCCGTGCAATAGCCCCAGCCGGTTCATCTTTGTGCCTGCCGAAGTCGTTTTTGCGTAGAATTCGGGCCGGCCCACCACGCTCACCGGCACCGGTGTTGAGTCGTCTCCGGTGCGCAGCAGGAAGCGGTCGTTTTCAACAGTAAGTCGATGCCTCGAACCGCCGTCTCCGCCCTTGTCGACCTGGCAGCTGGCCACGAGGTCACCGGGAAGCAGCAGCTCAACGAGGTTGTCGCCGCCGGGCTCGGTGCCGGCGGCCGCCAACTCGGCGGCTTCCAGTCCCTGCTCGAGTCTGAGCCCGCGCATGGCCAGCTCCAGCTTGAGGTGGGCCGAGCTGGCGTTCAAGCCTGCTCGCCTCGCAGCAGCCAGGCCAGGCACAGGCAGGCGGCCTCGCAGGCGGCGGCCTGTTCGAGGCCGGGCTCGTTAGGGGCCCCAGCAGAGGGTAGTTCGTTCGCCGGTAGCTTGTCGGAGGGCAGAAGCGCCATTGCGCTCGTTGTCTGCCCGTTTGCGTGGCCGTAGCAGGCAACGGGCGTGCCGGCTTCGAGCAGCCCGGCAGCCATCTGCATGCAGTTGGGACCAAGGAGCGCGCAGTCGCCCTGGTAGCGCTGGTCGGAGCCTGTCTCGCGGTCCACCGTAACGCCCGAAGCGGCCAGGTAATCGGCCGCCGTCTGCTGGCCGGGCGTGCAGCCGAGCACCAACACGCGGGCTGCGAGCAGGCGCTCTTGTCCGGCGATTCCAATTTCGGGCAGGATCACCTGCCTCGAGTAACGTTCGAGCTGTTCGTCGCTGAGCGACATGACAGTTCTATTCTATTACGTTTTTCTCGATGGGTTCGACCTTGACTCCCTTGCCGGCCAGCCACTCCATCGCGTCGCGTATTTCGTCGCCGTCCCCGTCGAGTTCAAGCGCCACTATGCCAATGTGGTCGCTCACCGAGGCTCCGCGAATGTTGGTGACCACCTTGAACTTGTGTCCGAGCTGGTAAATCAGGGGTTCTTTGATCTTTTCCTGGCTGTAGGTCAGGTAGAAACGCTGCAGGGCCATGGCTCCCTCCTCATTGCTTGCGGGTCTGTTTGCGGTTTTTCCAGCCCATCCAAAGGTTGGTTGAAAGGTAACGGTCTCCAAAATCAGGGAAAATCACGACTATTAACCCCTCGTCGAGCTGCCGGGCCACTTCCAGCGCTCCGCAGAGGGCAGCGCCGCTGGATTGCCCAACCAGCATACCCTCGCTGGCAGCTATATCGTACACCATGTCGTAGGCGTCGTCGGTGGCCACGCCGATCTTGGAGTCGAGCTCCTGCTCCTTGAAGATTCCCGGCACGATCGAGCTCTCCATGTGCTTGAGCCCTTCGATGCCGTGAAAGGCGTCGGCCGGTTCAATGGCTATCACCTGCACGGCTTTGTTCTGGCTTTTCAGATAGCGGCCGGTGCCCATCACAGTGCCGCCGGTGCCGATACTGGCCACGAAGTGGGTAATGGCGCCTTCGGTTTGCTCCCAGATCTCAGGCCCGGTGGTCAAGAAGTGTGCCTCGGGGTTGGCCTCATTGAAATACTGGTCGGGCTTGAACCACTTGTCGGGCTCGGCCTCGTACATTTCGCGGCACATCAGCAGCGCGCCGTCCGAACCCTCCAACGGGTCCGAATACACCGCGGTGGCTCCGTAGGCAGTCACGACGCGCTTGCGTTCGATAGACACGTTGGCGGGCATGACCAGGGTCACCGGAAAGCCCAGGGCCGCCCCGACCATGGCCAGGGCTATGCCGGTGTTGCCCGAAGTGGAGTCGAGTATGGTCTTGCCCGGGGCGAGTCTGCCTTCATCCAGCCCGTGTTTGAGCATGTTCCAAGCGGCGCGGTCCTTGACCGAGCCACCGGGGTTGAAGCCCTCCAGCTTGGCGTAGATCTTAACGCCGTCGGCCACGCCTTCGCGCAGCCGCTGGATCTCGACCAAGGGGGTGTTTCCCACCAGGTCACAGACGGTCCCGGCCGTGTGGGCCGCGACGCTTGCGGGCGTTGAACTCACCGCTGCCGAGCGCCTCAGCCCAACGACCGAGTGCCACCGGCGATGGCGGGCACTATCGACACCTCATCGCCATCCTTGAGCGGTGAGGCCAGGTTGTCGAGAAAACGAATGTCGTCGCCGTTCACGTAGACGTTTACAAAGCGCCGCACCGAGCCATCGTCTTCGCAGATCCTGCCTTTGAGCCCGGGGTGGTTTTTGTCGAGATCGTCGAGCAGCTCGGCTATCGAACTGCCTTCTACGGGTACGGTGTCGGCACCGCCGGTTAACTTTCGCAGTGGCGTGGGAATTCTTACTTCAACTGGCATGGTTTTACTGGTCTCCTTGTTCCTGTCGTTGGCCTTATCGAGTCAGCTTACTGGCAGGTGGCCGGGCGGGCAATCGGGGCCCGGCGCTTTTTTCTGCCGTATTGTTTGCCCTTCCGTGCTCGCATCAGGTCAGGGTGGCGTACAGCTCGTCAAAATCTGCCAGCCTGGCCGGTATCACGTGCGGTTCCTTCACGCTGGCGGTCACCGCCTCGATAGTCTTGTAGCCGTTGCCCGTAATGCTGATTACTATCGATTCGTCGCGCGGTATGCGGCCGGTGTCTATCAGCTTTTTTGTAACGGCAACGGTCGTACCGCCAGCCGGTTCGGTAAAAATACCCTCGGTGCGGGCCAGCAGCTTGATGCCCTCCACTATTTCTTCGTCGGTCACGCTCTCGCCCCAGCCGCTGTGCGAGCCGCGTACGGCCTTGAGCACGTAGTAACCGTCGGCCGGGTTTCCTATGGCTATCGACTTGGCAATGGTGTCGGGCTTTACGGGTTCGATGAGTTCGCTGCCGGAGTGCAGGGCATTGATGACCGGCGCGCAACCCGACGCCTGGGCCGAGTAAATCGACCAAGGCTCGTCGGCCACCAGTCCGAGGCGGGTAAACTCTTCGAAGGCCCGCGCCACCTTGGGCAGTATGGTGCCGCCGGCGGTGGGCACCACTATGTGGCGGGGCAGTTTCCAACCCAGCTGCTCGGCCACCTCGAAGCCGTAGGTCTTGGCGCCCTCGGTGTAGAAGGGACGCAGGTTGATGTTGACGAAGGCCCAGCGGTACTTGTCGGCTATCTCGGCGCACAGCCTGTTTACATCATCGTAGTTGCCCTTGATGGCCACCGGGACCGGGTCGTAGATGACCGAGCCAATGACCTTGCCCTGCTCGAGGTTGTCGGGGATGAAGATGTAACATTTTAACCCGGCGCGCGCGGCGTGGGCCGACACCGAGTTGGCAAGGTTGCCCGTTGACGCGCAGGCCACGGTGTCAAAGCCCAGCTCCACGGCCTTGCTTATGGCCACCGAGACCACGCGATCCTTGTAGGAAAAGGTCGGGTGGTTGCAGGAGTCGTCCTTGACGTAGAGCTCTTCGACCCCCAGCTCACGGGCCAGATGATCGGCCTTTACAAGCGGCGTCCAGCCCGAATACAGGCCTATGGTGGGCTCGTTTTCCACGGGCAGCAACTCGCGGTAGCGCCACAGGTTATGAGGTCGCGACTCGATGAGCTCCCTGCTTATGACCGAGGCGATGGCGTCGTAGTCGTACTCCACCTCCAGCGGGCCGAAGCAGTACTCGCACACGTGCTCGGGGCCGATTTTGTATTTTTCGCCGCACTCGCGGCAGGTCAGTCCATTTACGAAAGCCATGATTCCTGTCTCCGTTGTCCTGTTTCCTGCACCTGCAGGGGGTCTAGCCTGGTAACTGCCGTGGCGCAGATGCAGCCCGGCCTTGGCCGAAATTCCACGCTGCGCCAGCGCGGCTGTTTGATCTGAAATATTCTCATGCACCCGCCGCGGGCACGTGCGGGATCGGCGAGTACGCGCGAGGCTTCGAGCGCCTGAAGTGAGCCTAGGACGCCGGCAACCGGGCCAAGCAGGCCCAGCTCGCCGCAGCCCTCGCCGGTGGTGCCGGCCATGTTGTCAGGCGAGGCGGCCCCGGGCGGAAAGACACACTCCAGGCAGGCCGAGCGCCCTGGGATGACCGTCATCAACTGCCCGCCCATGCGGGCTACGCCGGCGTGGCAGAAAGGCGTACCGCTGGCGAGCGCCGTGCGGTTGATGACAAACTTGCTGGCCGGGTCGTCGCAGGCGTCGATAACGAAATCGTGTTTCTCAAACAATGAAGCAGCGTTGTCCTCGTCAAGGCGAAGGGGCAGGGCGGCGATCTCCAGATCGGGCTGCCCGGCCAACAGTGCGAGTCGGGCCTGCTCGGCCTTGTTGCGGCCCAGGGTCGAACGGTCGAACAACAGCTGCCGTTGCAGGTTGGACAGCTCAACTCGGTCGGGGTCGATCAGGGTCAGGGCGAAGCCCGGCGTTGCAGCAAGCGCCGAGGCCGCCGGGCAGCCCAAGGCACCGGCGCCCACTATGAGCACCCGTCGTCTGTTCCTCTGTGGCTGTCGTTCGCGCAACAAAAAACCCCTTCCCATCGGCCTTTACTTGCGTGGCCAGGAAGAGGTTCTAGTAACCGTTCCCGCCCCATTTTCCGCATCTGCAACCAAGGCAGGCGTAGGAATTAGCACCTGCACTTCCCCGCGGGGAAGCCGGCTGCTGTGGTTTCAACGGGCCTAATCCCTCCACCACTCGCAATAAGGCAGCCCAAGAGTAGCGCTTGGCCCGGGGGCTGTCAAAAGAGTCGTTTCTGCGGCCGGCTACCCGCTATTCCGGTGTGCGCTCGGAGGACCCCTGCAAGCCAGGCCGGGCTTGATTCGCGGTGCTCCTGCGTGCAAGGGTGTCGTCATGCACAACCAGCCGCTTGCGCTCGACGGGTCGTTTAATTTCAGGGATATCGGTGGCTACAGCACGGCGTCGGGTCAGTCGGTTCGCCGCTCTATCGTTTATCGGGCCGACACCCTGCACCGACTGAGCGACAGCGACGCGCGCGTGCTCGAGGGTCTTAGCATCGCCAGGGTCGTAGACCTGCGCAGCGATCTGGAACTCCAGCGCGACGGGGTGGGAGTGTTCGTGGAGGGCAGGGGCATTCACGTGCACGCTCCGCTGGTGGCGGTTTCGCTCAGCCCCTTCGACAGCGACATAGACTGGGGCAAGGTCGACCTGCGCGAGCGTTACATCGAGATGCTTGAGGTCGGTACTGCTGCAGTGCGCGAAGTTTTCGAGTCGGTGGCAGGCGACCGGGTGCCACTGGTGTTTCACTGCACCGGCGGGAAGGATCGCACTGGCGTGGTAGCGGCACTGCTGCTGCGAACGCTGGGGGTCAGCGATGCGGTGATAGAGCAGGACTACAGCGCCTCGGAGCGTTACCTCGCGCAGGTCATAAGCAAGCACCGCGGCGCGCTGGAGGGCGAGGGATTGGCCGACGACGTGATAGCCTACCTTTGCTCGAGCCCTGCCTCGAGAATTCGCTATACATTGGAGCAACTCGACCGGCGCTGGGGTTCGACGCAGAACTACCTGCTGCAGGCCGGGGTCGATAGGGTTACGCAGGACGCGTTGCGCGATAAGCTGCTGGGCTGACGCTCAGCTACCGGCCAGTCGTTCGCGGGCTTCGCGCGCGGCCGAGGTCAGCGGATACTCGTCGAGGACGAAGTGGAAGCGGAGGTCCGCCGCAGCGGTGTCGCCCGTTCGGCGGTAGTAGTCGCCCACGTACAGTTCCTGGTCGGCCAGGTTCTCGTGGCATTCGGCCTTGCGAAAGCGAGCCAGGGTGGCCCACACCGAGTCGGGGTACCTGAGTATCACCCGGTCGAAGTGCAGTATGGAGTTGACCGATGAGCTCTTGTCCCTGTCGGCCGAGCTCGCCTGGTCGAGCCAGCACATGCCCGTGATGTACTGCGAAAAAGCTATGGCTTTACTGGCAGGATAGCGTCGCTCGAAGTCTTCGAAGGTGCTCACCGCCTGGTCGTACTTCCGGCCGAGGTAAAACGCATGGGCCACGCGCAGCCTGGCCAGCTCGGAGTGTTCAGAGAACGGGTGCTGGTCGAGCAATCGACTGTATTCTTCTACCGCGAGCATATAGTTACCCGACTCGAAGGCCCGCGCCGCGTTCACCGCGAGGTGGGTTTCCTTGGGCGGCGGGGGAGTCGAGCAGCTCGCTGCCGATAACAGCAGCAGGCTGGCAAGGAGGCAGGGGACCAGCTGACCTGCCAGGATCCGGGAACGCTTGAGCGAAAATGACTGTAGCCCGTGTTTCACAACCCGCAATGTAGCGGCTGGCGTCGGCAGGGTCTACAGTGGGCCGGCTCGCAGGGCTGGGCGAGGTATATGGCTGATACCAGGCTGCAGATAGTGGTTGGCAAGGGAGGCGTGGGCAAGTCCACTGTCGCGGCGGCACTGGCTTTGGAAAGAGCGGCGCGCGGTGGACGGGTGCTGGCGCTTGAGCTGGGCGGTAGCGGCGGGCTGGCGCGAGCGCTGGGCGTTGAGTCCTCGTCCGACCCGGTAAAGACAAGTCAGGCCTTGCCGCCGGGCGAAGTCTACGTGGCGTCAGTGGATGGCGAGGCGGCGCTCTCGGAATACCTGGCCCTGATGGTACCCGTGCGGCGAATGCTTCACGGCGTGACGACCAGCCGCTTTTACAAGGCCTTCGTCGGTGCCGCGCCGGGGCTGAAAGAACTGATGGCCGTAGGCAAGGTCTGGTACGAGTGCCAGAAGACCAACGACGACGGCAGCCCGACCTGGACTACCGTCATAGTTGAGGCCGGCGCCACCGGCCACAGCTTGCGCTACCTGCGTATGCCAGAGGTAGCTGCGCGGACTTTTGGCTCGGGCCTGGTGCACAGGGAGGCCGTCAGGGTGGGCGACATGCTGTGCGATCCCGACTACTGCCGCGTGCACGTGGTGGCCTTGCCCGAGGCGATGCCCTTGTCCGAGGCCCGCGAGGTGCTGGTCGCGCTCGATGAAGAACTGGGCATGGAGGTGGGCAGGCTCATCGTGAACTGTTGTCGACAGGCCGCGCCGCCCGCGGCCGAGCGCTTGTCCGGCGAGTTGGCGACTGCTGCATCAAGCGGGCCGGAGGGTGGTTTGGCTACCGTCCTGGCCGAGCTGGCAGCACGCGAGCTGTCCTGGCTTGGGATACAGGAACGAGGTCTTGAGCGTATAGAACGCGACAGCGGGCGCCGGGTGCTGAGGCTGCCCTTGCTGGTGGCAGAAGAGTTCGGACCGGCCGAGCTCAGCCGGCTCGCCGGGTTGCTGGCCGGAGAGCCGGGTATCAACGCAGGCGGGGTGGCTGAGTCGTGAGCGTGGGCGGGCTGCTTTCAGAGCACCGAGTGATTGTGTGCGTGGGTAGCGGCGGGGTGGGCAAAACCACCATCGCGGCGGCGCTGGCTTTGCGAGCTGCCGCCGAGGGCAAACGCGCCATGGTTCTCACCATCGATCCGGCCCGTAGGCTTGCCCAGGCACTGGGGCTGGACTCTCTGGCCAGCGGAGGACAGCGGGTGAGCGAAGAGGCGCTGGCCGCGGCCGACTGTCGCGTGAGCGGTACGCTCAGCGCCGGCATGCTCGAGCAGAAGGGCGCCTGGGACGATTTCATCCGCCGCAGCGCGGCCTCCGACAAAATCGCGGAGGCCATACTGGCTAACGAGTTTTACGGCCACCTGTCGGTTTCCTTCGCGGGTTCTGCCGAATACATGGCCGTTGAGGAACTCGCGCGCATAGTTGACTCCGAGCAGTACGATGTCGTCGTTCTCGACACGCCGCCCACGGCCCACGCGCTGGACTTTCTGCTCGCGCCCCGGCGCCTGCGCGAGTTTCTTGATCGTTCGTTACTGGGGTGGTTGGTCAAGCCGTCGGTCGCGGCAGGAAAAGTGGCGTGGAAGACCGCGCGGCGCAGCCTGGGCTACGTGCTCGACCGCCTGGAGGAGGCTACCGGGGCCCAGGCCCTGGCCTCGATAGCCGAGTTCTTTGTGGCCATGGATACGTTGTTTGACGGTGTCGCTGAGCGAGGGGCCAGGGTGAGCGCGTTGCTCGAAAGCGAGCAGACGGCCTTCGTGCTGGTGGCCGGACCCGACGACAGGGTGCTCGACGAGAGTGACTACCTGCAACGGCGTATGGCTGAGCTGGGTGTTCCCCTGAGGGCGGTGGTGATCAACCGCCTGGCCGTATGCCCGCTGCAACCCGAGGCCCCGGCCCGCACCGAGGCCGCAGCATTGCTCGATGGGATGGATTCGGACGAGCTGGCCCGCAGCTGGCTTCTACAACTGTGGGACGACGCCTGGCGTGTGAGCCAGGGACAGGAACAGCGGCTGGAGGCCTTCGAGGCCCAGCTGCCCAAGGAGGTGAGAGTAGCCAGGGTGCCCGAAATGGATCACGACCTGCACGAGCTGTCCGACCTGGCCGTCGTTGCGGCCGAACTGTAAGCAGGGACGCGTTCCCTCAGGCAGCCGTGTCGAGGCTGCTCCAACGGCCGCAGCAGGTGCAACGCGGTGTCCATTCACTGCTGCCCGCCGAGCAGGCCGAGCATGCGAATATCGGTCCGGGGCCGTCCACAATGACTGCATTCCCATTGCTGCCGGCGCCGTTGGATACCCCGTTGCCCGACGCCGAGTTACCGGCCTCGATCTGCAGCCACAGAGTTTTTGCTGCGTCGTTGTCGGCTGCGGTTTTTTCGAGCAGCTCGCGGGCCGTATCTGCTTGCGAGTGGCCCGCGTAGTAGCGCGCCGCCAGCAGCGCCAGCCCCTGCTTGTCGGGGTAACGGGCCAGTAGCTTGTCGTAGAGTTTAGGCATGCGTTGAGTCTGGTCGCCGTCGGCCAGCAATTCCAGTTCGCGCAGCAGTATGGCCGCTGGTTTTCTCAGCACGGCTTTTTCCAGCAGCCGGGTGGCCTGGCGTTGATGGTCCGAGGTCGCCAGTGTGCGCGCGCGTTCGAGCAGGGCGGCCGAAAAGTCGGGATCGCTGTCGGTGATGCTCCTGAGCAGGGCCTCGCGCAGCTCGCCTTGGCTCTGCATTGCTTTTTCATAACGCGCGCCCAGCAGGCGGTTGCGCTCACCGTCGTCGTCGGGCCGTATGCGCGCCAATCGTTGTTGCACCTGTTCCGCGGCGTCCCAGTCGGACACTGCGAAGAGTTGGTCGCGCAGCATCTCCAGCACTCGCGGACTGTCGGGGTAGCTCGCACGCGCGCGACCGAGCGCCGCCACGGCCGCCGGGTGATCGCCCAGCAGCGAGCAGGCACGGGCGTATGCAAAGAGCAGCAGGGGGTCATTGCCGAGTTCCTTCAAGCCGTCTTCCAGGATTTTGCGGGCCTGGTCGGGGCGGCCCTCTTCGAACCAGGTGTCGGCCATGTCGACCACCTGTCCGGGGTCGGGTTCGTGTTTTTTAGCCGCCTTGGTAAACAACGCCCGGGCGCGTGCGTAGTCGCCCGACAGTGCCAGCGAACGGGCCTCGCTGCGGGCCGACAGGCTCCAGGCGGCAGCTCTCACCTCGCGGTTGACCCGCCATGCCCGAAGCGCATTGCGGCCCTCGTGTATCAGCGCGAGCACGAAGATGGCCAGCGCGCCAGCGCAAAGCGACAGCAGCACCAGGACCCCCACGGGCAGCTCCACGGCCCACTCGGCTCCCAGTGAGAACCGGGCCTTGTCGGGGTTCAGGTGTAGCAGGGCGGCGATGGCGCCAGCCATGAGCAGCAGGACTACGAATAATAGTGTGCGTCTAAACATCGATGTTTATGCCTTCGTTGATCGCTGCCCCGTTGATCACTGCTGACTGCTGGCCGGTCCCGGGGTCCAGTCGCGGCTGGGAGCGTGGTGCCACAGCCGCTCAAGGTCGTAGACGGCTCGGGTGTCTTCGAGGAACACGTGCAGCACCACGTCGCCGTAGTCTACTAACGCCCAGTGCGCGAACTCCAGTCCCTCGCGCGATATGGGCTCGCGGCCCACGAGCGTGGCTTCTTTTTCTGCGTGATCGCAGATAGCCCGGACCTGTATGGTCGAGCGTGCCGTGCATATGACGAAGTGGTCGGCTATTGAGCTGTCGGTGGCCATGTCGATCACCATGATATCAGTGGCGTTGCGCTCTTCGGCTGCGGCCGCAACTGCCGTCACCAGTTCAACGTCCGAAACAGCAGCAGCCGAAGAGCGGCTGCTGGGGCGAGGGGTTTCGTTTGAGGGGGAGAGCTGAATTTGTTTTTTCATGTTCTGTATAGACCGTGTTCCTTGATATAGGCCGCCACCGCTGGGCCCACGAGGTCTTCGACGGCCAACTGCCCGCGCACGCGCTCGCGCACGCGCGACGACGATACGTCGATGCCGTCTAACAGGTGGGTCATGACAAGATGGCCGCTGCTGTGCCGGTAACAACCGATTTCCGAATCATAACAAGCGTCGCTGCTGTCGGCAAAGGGCAGCGGCGGTGGCTGTGCAAGTGGGGGCTGGCCGGGACGCGACAGCACCACCACGTTGGCCAGCCCGAGTATCCGCTGCGGCTCGTGCCAGGTGTCGACCTCCAGCCAGGCGTCTATGCCCACGAGCAGGTACAGCTCACTGTCGGGCTCACGCTCGGCCAGTGAAGACAGGGTATCGACGGTGTAAGAAGGCCCCTGCCGTTGGTATTCGATGTCGCAGGCCTCAAGACCCTCGTGATCGGCCGTGGCCAGGCTGACCATCGCCAGCCTGTGGCGGGCATCGGCCGGCTGGTCTGCGGGTTTGTGCGGGGGGCGCGGCGCGGGCACCAGCAACACCCTGTCCAGGCCCAGCGCGCGGGCCGTGTGACCGGCCGCCCTGAGGTGGCCGAGGTGCACCGGGTCGAAGGTGCCACCCAGTATACCCAGTCGCGGCAAGGGCTCAGTCCCTTACCTGTCCCTGGCCGCGTACCACGTACTTGTAGGTGGTCAACTCGCGCAGGGCCATCGGCCCGCGCGCGTGGATGCGGTTGGTCGAAATACCGATCTCGGCACCGAAGCCAAAGGCAAAGCCGTCGGTAAAGCGCGTGGACGCGTTTGAGTACACCACGGCCGAGTCCACCAGCGAAAGAAAGCGCTCGGCGTTGTCGTTGTTGCTGCTGACAATCGAATCGGAATGGCCCGATCCCTCGCTGTTGATAAATTCTATGGCCTCGTCGAGTGAGTCGATGATCTTTACGGCCAGCACGAGGTCCAGGTACTCGGTAGACCAGTCGTCTTCGCTGGCGGCCGTAGCGCCGGTTATTAGCTTGATGGCCCGCGGGCAGGCGCGTACTTCCACGCCCGCCTCTTGCAGGCGCGGGGTCAGGTCGGCCAGCAGGCGGTCGGCCACCTCGGCGTGCACGAGCAGGTTTTCTATCGCGTTGCACACGCCGGGCCGCTGCACCTTGGCGTTCATTACGATGTCGGCTGCCGACGCGAGGTCGGCCGATTCGTCGACGTACACGCTGCACACTCCCTCGTAGTGCTTGATGATGGGAATGCTCGAGCGTTCGGCCACGGCCCGCACCAGGCCAGGGCCACCGCGCGGTATGAGCAAGTCTATCGAGTCGTCGCGGGTGAGTAGCTCGTTGGTGGTTTCCCTGTCGGTGCGCTGCACCAACTGCACGGCGGTCTCGGGCACGCCGGTAGCGCGCAGGCCGGCCGTAACTACTTCGGCGATGGCGCTGTTGGAGTGTATGGCTTCCTTGCCGCCCTTGAGTATGACCGCGTTGCCCGACTTGACGCACAGCGCGGTCACGTCGGCAGTAACGTTGGGGCGCGATTCGTAGATCATGCCAATCACGCCTATGGGTATGCGACGCTGCTCAATGTCGAGTCCCGATGGTGCGCGCCAGCGGTCAATCGCGCCCGCCAGGGGATCGTCGAGATCAGCCACGGTAAGCAGGCCCTCGGCCATGCCCTGCACGCGTTCGGGGTTCAGCGTGAGGCGGTCGAGCAGGGCCGAGCTGAGACCGGCTTCGCGTCCGGCGTCGAGGTCGAGCGCGTTGCGTTGGCGGAGCAGCGATTCGGCTTCGACCAGCCGCGAGGCGATCTCGTGCAAGGCCGCGCTGCGTTGCTCGTTGGTGAGCGCGGCCAGTTGCCGCGACGCACTGCGCGCCTGCCGGCAGAGTTCGTCAACGTAAGCCTTCGTGTCGCTTTCCTGCATATCTTCAGTCACCGGGCTGGCCTTCCTGGGCCAGCTCCTCAAGCAGTACCAGGTTGTCCCTGTGTATCAGCTCGTCGCCGGAGTGATAACCGAGACTGGCCTCGATGCTGCTGCTGTGGCTGCCCTTTATGCGCTCGCAGTCGTCCGAATCATAGGCCACCAGTCCACGGGCGAACTCCTTGCCGTCGGGCCCGAGGCAGGTCACGCAGTCGCCGGCGGCGAACGATCCCACAACCGAGGTCACGCCCGAAGGGAGCAGGCTGCCGCCGCGCTCGGACAGGGCAGCCAAGGCGCCCTCGTCCACCTGCAGGGTTCCCGCGGTGGCCATGCCGTAGGCTATCCAGTGCTTGCGATGCGAGATGGGCGAGGCCGAGGCCACCACCAGTGTGCCCGTGCAGCTGTCGGCCTGCAGCGCTCGCGTGAGGCTGCCCTCGGTCGTGCCGTCGGCTATTACGGTGGTTATTCCGCGGTGGGCGGCGCTGGCCGCAGCGCGCAGCTTACTCGCCATGCCGCCGGTGCCCAGCTCCCCAGAGGGGAGTTTCCTCGCGCCCGCGGAGCCATCGAATTCGAGCACGTATTGGTCGATGTTTTCTATCAGGTCCACCACGCTCGAAGAGGCAAGCGTGGGAGGCCCGTCGTATACGCCGTCCACGTCGGTGAGTATCACCAGCAGCTCGGCGCTGACCAGGCCCGCGACCAAGGCCGACAGGTGGTCATTGTCGCCGAACTTGAGCTCTTCGACCGCCACCGAGTCATTCTCGTTCACGACCGGGATGATGCCGTGCGCCAGTAGGTGCTCCATGGTGTGGCGGGCGTTCAGGTAACGGCTGCGGTCGTGCAGGTCGCCCACGCTCAGCAGTACCTGCCCCACGTGGTGTCCGCAGTCTGAAAAGCAACGCTCGTAGTGGGACATGAGGCTGATCTGTCCGACGGCTGCCGCTGCCTGCTGTTCGGGTATGGCCACGGGCATGGCACTCATGCCGAGTCGCGATAGTCCTGCCGCCCGGGCCCCGGAGCTGACCAGTACAACCTGGTAGCCGTGGTCGACCATGCGTGCGATTTCGGCTGCGATGGCGGCTACGCGCTCGCCGTTGATGCTCGAAGCCGTTGTCACCACGCTGCTGCCCAGCTTTACGACAACCCGCCTTACAGACGCGAGTATTGCTGGCTTGTGCTTGAGCTGGGACATGTTTTCTTCTGTCAGCAGGTTTTTGTCGGCTTCGTTTCAGTCGTGCATGGCCTGTCGCTCGGCGTTGTCGCCACGCTGCTGCCGCACCTGCTCCCATATTACAGCAGCAAGCCGTGCACAGCCCTCGCCAGTGGCAGCCGATATGGCCTCAAAAGCGATGTTGCGCTCTGCGAACAGACGTCGCAAGGCCGGCAGCAATTCAGTCGCATCGGGCAGATCGGTCTTATTAACGACGACCACTTGCGGTCTGTTTGCGAGTCGCTCGGCAAAGCCTCTTAACTCGCCGTTCACAGTGTCGAAATCGGCCATGACCTGCTCGGCGTCGCGGCCCGAAGCGTCGACCATGTGCACCAGCAGAGCGGCCCGGTCCACGTGCCTGAGAAACTGCGTACCCAGGCCGTGGCCCTGGTGGGCGCCTTCAATAAGGCCCGGTATGTCGGCCATCACGAACGAGGCTTCTTCGGCCACCGCCACGACCCCCAGTGTGGGCACCAGGGTTGTAAACGGGTAGTCGGCAATTCTCGGTCGGGCCGCGCTAAGGCGCGAGAGCAGGCTCGATTTGCCCGCGTTGGGCAGGCCGATGATGCCGGCGTCGGCCAACAGGCGTAGCTCGAATTCCAGCGAGTGCTGCTCGCCCTGGCCGCCGTGGTCGGCCCGTCGCGGGGCCTGGTTGGTGGGTGTAGCAAAGCGGGCGTTGCCGCGTCCGCCATCGCCACCACCGGCCAGCAGCACGCGCTGGTCTTCCTCAACGAGATCGCCGACAACCTGGCCGCTGTCGAGGTCGCGTATAATTGAGCCTATGGGCAGCGGCAGCTCTATGTCGCCCGCGGCCCGGCCGTGCTTGCCCTTGCCCTGGCCGTCGCCGCCACGATCGGCCTTGATCTCACGCTTGAAGCGGTAATCCTGCAGGGTGGTCATGTGGCTGCTGGCCACGGCCCACACGCAGCCGCCTCTGCCTCCGTCGCCACCCGAGGGCCCGCCCATGGGCCGGTACTTTTCCCGCAGAAAGGCGCAGGCGCCGTTGCCCCCGTCTCCGCCGAAAACGCGGATGCGGGCTTCGTCGATGAACTTCACTTCACGCCCTCAGGCGGGATATACGCTGACTTTTTTTCTGTCGCGACCGAGTCGCTCGTAGCGCACGACGCCGTCGCGCAGGGCGAACAGCGTGTAGTCCCGGCCCATGCCCACGCCCGTGCCGGGGTGGATGCGGGTACCGAGCTGGCGCACAAGTATGTTGCCGGCCGTGACGGCCTGGCCACCGAAAATTTTGACCCCGCGGCGTTGGCCCCGAGTATCGCGGCCATTACGGGTGCTTCCCTGTCCTTTCTTATGAGCCATATAGAACGTCCGTGCTTGTATCCGTAAGAAATTGTTTCTGCAGGAAATCGTTGACGGGTAATCGTCAGTTGGATATCCCGGTTATGCTTACTGTGGTCTCGTACTGCCGGTGCCCCTGGCGGCGGCGGTAGTTCTTACGGCGCTTTTTCTTGTATACCAGTATACGCGCTCCGCGGTCCTGGCGCAGTATGACGCCGTTTACCGTCACGCCTTCAAGCAGCGGTCGACCGACTTCTACCTGCCCTTCGTTGCCGTGCAGCAATACCTGGGCAAACTCCACGGGATCGCCGGGATCGCCTTCGAGTTTTTCAACAGTGACAGTGCTTCCCGGGCTCACGCGGTACTGTTTTCCACCAGTTTTTATGACAGCATAGGACATTCTTACCACCCGTAACCGCGAGAGTCTGGCCCGTGCCCAACTTGAAGTCAACCGTGGGGTCGTGGAGCGCACGGTCCCGGAGTATGTGCGGCAGCAGGCTCCGGCGTGCTGTTGCCCAGGTAAGGCGGGCGTGCAAAATTGCTGCCGTGGGTACTGGACAGGGACCGTTGGCGCAGGCGGTGACCGTCTATCTTTTTGCGCGTGAGCCGCGGCCGGGAGAGGTCAAAACCCGGCTGGTACCGCCGCTTGACCACGAGCAGGCCGAGCGTTGTCACAAGGCCTTCGTAGACGACAGTCTCGCCATGCTCGTCGCTGCGCGCGAGGCTGGTCGGGACGATGTTTCCTGGCCGTTTAACGTCATACTGGCAGTGGCCGACCGGGATGATTGCAGTTGGCTGGCGGGCAGGGCCCGCAGACATGGATTCGAGTTAGTGGGGCAGGGCGAGGGCCCGCTCGGTGAGCGCATGCAGCGCGTGCTGGCTCTCTCGGCCGGGGCACCGGCCATCCTGCTGGGCTCTGACAGCCCCGACCTGCCGCTGGCCCTGCTCGAGCGGGCCGTAGGTCATCTGAGCGAGGGCAGTGGCGACCGTGTCGTCATCGGCCCCGCCCGGGACGGCGGCTATTACCTCATCGCCTGCAGGGGCAGCGTGCCCCCGGTGTTCAGGCTATCGGTACCCTGGGGCGGACCCGACGTTTATGAGCAGACCGTGCATCGCCTGCAGGCCGCCGCTATGCATTACAGGGTGTTGCCCCCGTGGTCAGACGTCGATGACTTTGCGGCCCTCGGGGCCCTGGCGCAGCGCCTGGCCCAGGCACCCGCGGGGCACGTTGGGCAGCCTGCCACGCGCAGGCTGCTGGCCGAGCTGGCCGACGAAGGGTTGCCGCTGTGAAGGCGCCGGCAGCCCAGTTGACGGTCTGTCGTTGGGATCTGGACAAGACTTATCTTGAGACCAGCTTCGAGTCTCTGCGCGAGTTGATCAAGGTGCCCTTCGAGAAGGGCAGCGACAAGCGGACCGTGCCGGGCGTGGTGGAACTCATACGCGGCATGCGCCGCTGCTCGATAGCAGCCGGCTACCGCCAGCAGTTGTTCTTCATCTCGGCTTCGCCCCCGCAGATCTCGCGCGCGATTCGAGAAAAATTACGCCTGGACGGAGTCGAGTACGAGGGCATAAGCTTTAAGCACCAGGTTCGTCACCTTGTCAGGGGACGCCTGGACCTGCTGCGCGAGCAGGTGGGTTTCAAGTTGGAGCGACTGCTGGCCGGCGCGCGACGGGTGCAGCCCGGAGCGCGCGAACTGCTGTTCGGCGATGACTGGGAGTCAGATCCCTTTGTTTACTCGCTTTACGCCGACCTGTTGTCGGGAGGCATACTGCCAGACGACTGCGAGCTCCTTCTCAGGCGTTGCCGTGTTCACGCCGACTACCGGCGCTCGGTAATGGAACACCTGCGCCGCCTGGGCCCCGAGCGTCCGAGGGTAGCCGGCGTCTTCATACTAGAACGTCGCCAGCGCCCGGGAATGTCGCTGGACGCCTTCGGGCCGAGAATGAAAAGCTTCGGCAACTACCTGGAGTGCTCCTTGTGGCTGCACGCTATGGGGCTGCTGGATTCTCGGGGTGTTGCGGAAGTGGCCCTGGCCGCCGGGTTGGACGCGGCCAGGGGGACGCAGTCGTTTGAGAGGGTGGTCGCTGCTGCGGCAGGAAACCAGCAGGCGGTGCGTGCACGCCTGGAGCTCGCCAGGCTGGCGTTGATAGAAGCCGGTTTGCTCGATATGGACGGGCCGCGCGCCAGTCTGCCCCAGCGAGCCAGACTGGCGCTGCGGCGGCAACTTGGCTTCGATACGGCAGGTTCGTTGGCCGACAATGGGGCTGGCGAGCCAGCCCTCACGGGCTTCGTCCCCGACTACCACCGCCTTGTCGACAGTTGGTCGGCAAACGCGCGGCAGGAAGGGGACAAGTGAGCCCGGCGGGCCGTGCGTTTACTGTCGGCGGCGGCTGTGGTATCCAGCACGGGCGGGCTTGGGCGGTGCCCGGTAAAATCTATGTCAGGACACTCAAAGTGGAGCTCGATAAAGCACAAGAAGGCGGCCGTCGACGCTAAGCGCGGCAAGCTCTTTACCAAGCTCATCAAGGAAATCACGGTGGCGGCCCGCGCCGGGGGCGGCGATCCGGCCGGTAACCCGCGCCTTCGCACCGCCGTCGCCACGGCCCGTGGGCAGAGCATGCCGCTGGACAACATAGAGAGGGCCATCAAGAAAGGCACCGGCGATCTTGAGGGGGCAGACTACCAGGAAATGTCTTACGAGGGCTATGGTCCCGCGGGCATGGCGGTAATCATCGAGTCTCTCACCGACAACAAAAATCGTACAGCGGCCGACGTCAGGCATATTTTCAGCAAGTTCGGTGGCAGCCTGGGCGAGAACGGCTGCGTGGGCTGGAATTTTGACCGGGTTGGGGAGGTGCGCGTGGCAGCCGAGGGCACGAGCGAGGAACAGGTCTTCGAAACCGCCGTGGAGGCTGGCGCCTCCGACGTCCAGGCCGACGACGACGTGTTCGTGGTTACCCTTGAGGTCAAGGATCTCGACACCGCCCGGCAGTTGCTCGAGGACTCGGGCCTGAAAGTGGAAGGTGCCGAGATAGTGTTACTTCCCAAAGAAACTGTGCGCCTGGAGGGGAAGGAGGCCGAGACGGCGCTCAAGCTGCTCGAGGCCCTCGACGATCACGACGATGTGCAACGGGTGTCCGCCAATTTTGAAATAGACGACTCCGAGGTGGAGCGGCTGTCCGCCTGAGCGGAGCCCTCCCGCTGCAGCAATGCTGGTGCTCGGAATCGATCCCGGCACGATCAAGATGGGCTGGGGTGTCGTAAGCGCCAGTGGCTCGCGCATGACACGCGTGGACTCCGGCACCCTGCTTTTGGGCAGGGGCGACACGGCCGGTCGCCTGGTCACCGTGTGGCGGGAGTTGCAGGAACTCATTCAGACCCATCAACCAGACGTGCTGAGTCTCGAACGCAACTTCGTATCGCGTAACCCGCAGAGCGCGTTTCGTATAGGCGAGGCTCGCGGCGTGGTAATGGCCGCGTCCGCTTATGGTGGCGTTGAGCTCGCTGAGTACAGCCCGGCTGCCGTCAAGAAGGCCGTTGCCGGACACGGGCGGGCTGATAAGCAGGCCATGATAGTGGCGGTGTCGCGCATGCTATCGCTGGTGGACACTCCAGCGGAAGACGAGGCCGACGCCCTGGGACTGGCGGCCTGCCACATCCTGCGTCACGCCTACGATAGCAAGGTAGAAGGTGCCCTGGACGCCGCGCGCGGGGCTCGGCGGGCCCGTGGGCGCGCGGGGGTGGCCAGGCGATGATAGGTTTTTTACGAGGCATACTGCAGTCGTCCGCCCCCGGCCAGGTCTTGATCGACGTAGCCGGCGTGGGTTACCAGGCCCGTGTTTCCTTCAACACCTACAGTCGCCTGCCCGACACCGGCTGCGAGGTTTCTCTGCACGTGCTCACCAGCATGCGTGAGAACGCGCTCGAGTTGTTCGCCTTTCTGGACGAGAGCGAAAAGGAGCTGTTCACCACCCTGAGGTCGGTGTCCGGCATCGGTCCTAGAATGGCGCTGGCCGTGTTGTCGGCCATACAGCCAGCCGAGTTAGCAAGAGCCGTCCTTGAGCAGGACGTAGCCACGCTGGTGGCGGTGCCCGGGGTGGGTCGCAAGACAGCCGAGCGACTCCTGGTGGAGCTCAAGGGCAAGGTCGAACAGCTCTCGGCTGCAGATCACAGCGACGTTGACGCCGACGCGGTGGCTGCGCTTCTGGCGCTGGGTTACCGCAGGCAACAGGCCGGTGACGCCGTGCGCGCCAGCCGTCCCGATGCCGGTGAAGACCTGCAGGGACTGATACGCATGTCGCTCAAGAGGTTGTCGGCGTGAGCGTTGACACCGCTCCCGACGCTGTCGAACAGAGCGCATCGCCGCTCAGGCAGGCCGGAGATGTGACGGGCGAACCTGGGCTGCGGCCGGCCACGTTGGCTGAGTACGTGGGCCAGCAGGTCGTGCGCGAAAACCTCGACGTGGCCATGAAGGCGGCCCTGGGCCGGAACGAACCCCTGGATCATGTGCTGCTTATGGGCCCACCGGGCCTTGGCAAGACCTCGCTCGCCCACATCATCGCCACCGAGATGGGAGGTCATCTGCACGCGAGCAGCGGGCCGGCCATAGAGAAGGCCGGCGATCTTGCGGCCATCCTGACCTCGCTCGAACCAGGCGACGTGCTCTTCATCGACGAGATACACCGCCTGGGCAAGGCTATAGAAGAGATACTCTACCCCGCCATGGAGGACCGACGGCTCGACATTGTGGTAGGCGAGGGACCCTCGGCCCGCAGCATTTCGCTGGACGTGGCACCGTTCACACTGGTGGGCGCCACAACCAGGTCGGGCATGCTCACGGCGCCCTTGAGGTCGCGTTTCGGCTCTTCGTTCAGGCTGGAGTTCTACTCGGCAGAAGAGCTCGAGCGGGTTGCTTCGCGTTCGGCCGGCCTGCTGGGCGTGGAGCTTGAGATCGACGCAGCGCGCGAGTTAGCCCGCAGGTCCAGGGGAACGCCCAGGATAGCCAATAGATTGCTACGGCGCCTGCGCGACTTTGCCCAGGTGCGCGCCCAGGGCAGCGTCACCCTGCAGGTAGCGCTTGACGGCCTGGCCATGCTCAAGGTCGATGAGGCCGGCTTTGACGCCATGGACCGGGAGTTTGTGCTCACCATCATCGACAAATTCGATGGCGGCCCGGTGGGCCTCGACACGCTGGCGGCAGCCATAGGCGAAGACGCTGGGACGCTCGAGGAACTGTACGAGACCTATCTCATCCGCACCGGCTTCGTGCAGCGGACACCGCGCGGCCGTGTGGCCACCGCGCGCGCCTACGAGCACTTCGGTCGTCGCGCGGGCGAGCGTCAGCCGGCGCTGTTCGAATGACCCGCGACGTCAGCACGACGTCGGCAGAGGAACGTCGGCGTCGTTGGCGCGAAGGCGCGATCATAGCCGCGGCCGGCGCCGCGGTCATGTTCTTTGCCTACTGGGAGTTCTCCAATCCCGGGCCCGGCGGCGGCTCGCAGAACGTCGTCTCCTTTCTGCTCATCAACCTCAACATCGTGTTGCTGTTGGTGGTGGCTTTTCTCGTGGTGCGCAACGTGATGAAGTTGGTGCTCGAGCGCCGCCGCGGGGTGCTGGGCAGCCAGCTGCGAAGCCGTATGGTGATGGCCTTCGTGTCGATCGCGCTGTTTCCGGCTGCACTTATGTTGCTGGTGTCCACGGTCTTCTTCACCAATTCCATCGACAACTGGTTCTCCAGTGAGGTTGAGCAGGCCCTGTCGGGTGCTTACAACCTGGCGCGCACCTACTACCGTGACTCGGCCGACACGGCCTCCCGCGGTGCCGAAGAGCTGGCCCTTTCGTTGCGCGACGCAGAGTTGAATCGCCCCGGTGCGCCGGCAAGAGCCGAGGCGGTGTTGCGTGACCGGCGGGGCCACGCGGGCAGTGGCTCGGTCAGGGTGTTTGATTCCAGGGGCCAGGCAGTGATCACCAGCGTGGGCGGCGACGATCCCGTTGAGGTTGGTCCACCCGCGCGGGCGTTGGTCGAACGGGCGCTGGGCGGGCAGGCAGCCGTCGAAATAGAGCACGTGGGAGACGAGGACCTGCTGCGTGGAGTCGCCCCGGTGCTGGGTGCAGACGGTGAGACCGTTGCCGGGGTTGTCGTGGTCGACTACCTGCTGCGCGCCGGCCCGAGGCGCTGGAGCGAAGACATCCTCTCGTCGTTTCGCGACTACCGGCAGCTCAAGCTCAATCGTAAGCCCTTCAAGAGCCTGTATACGCTCACCATGGTGCTGGCCTCCCTGGTGGTGGTGTTCGCGGCCACCTGGCTGGGACTGTACCTCGCGCGTGGCATCACCGAGCCCATAGGGCGCCTCGCCGAAGCGACCCGAGAGGTTGCCGAGGGCAACTGGGAGGCTGAGGTTCCCGAGGCCGGTGGTGATGAGATGGGCACCCTGGTCAGAGGTTTTCGCTCGATGACAGCCCAGCTCAAAGCCGGCCACGACGCGCTCGATGAGCGCGCCCGTTATACCGAGAACATACTGCGGCACGTCGATGCGGGCGTGGTTTCGGTGGACGTTGACGGACTGGTGGCCACGGTCAACCCCGCGGCTGTGTCACTGCTGGGTCTGAGCGATGTAGACCCTTCCGGGCGCGACGTGGTGTCGCTGCTGGGGGAGGCCGGCTATGACAGCGTCATAGCGCTGCTCGATGACGTGCGTTCTGGCACCCTGCCTTCGGGCAGCAGCCGCAACGTTGACCGCGAAGAAGAGGGACGCACCCTGCTCGTCACCGCCACGGAGCTGCGCCGTCGTTCGGGTGAGAAGGCCGGCTCGGTGTTGTTCGTCGAGGACGTGTCGCAGATTGCCGCTGCCGAGCGCATGGAGGCCTGGCGAGAAGTCGCCCGTCGGGTGGCGCACGAGGTCAAGAATCCGCTGACGCCCATAAGCTTGTCGGCCCAGCGTCTCAGCCGCAGGGTGGGGGCGGGGCTGCCGCCCGAAGAGCGGGCCATACTCGAAGAGTGCACCGGCACCATCGTCACCCAGGTGGAACAGCTCAAGGCCATGGTCAACCAGTTCTCGAGCTTTGCCAGGCAGTCGGACAGCGTGAAGTTGCGGCATTCTCTCAACCCGCTGGTCGAAGAGACCATGCCGCTGTACGTTCAGTCGCGCCCCGATCTTGACGTGGAGTTTTATCGCGGTGATGACCTGCCCGCCGTCATGATGGACCGCGAGGCCGTCAAGCGGGCGCTGATTAACCTGCTCGACAACGCTGTATACGCCGCCGACTCGGCCGACGGCGACCGTGACGGGGGCCGCGGCCGGGTGGAGGTGCGCACCAGCTACGATGAGAAGCTGCAGCGGGCAGTTCTCGAGGTGACCGACAACGGCCCGGGGATACCGGCAGAAATGCGAGCGAGGGTGTTTGACCCCTTCTATTCCACCAAGGAAGATGGGTCGGGACTGGGACTGGCGATGGTGGCCTCGGTGGCGGCCGACCACCAGGCCTACCTGGGCGTGGTGGTCAACTCTCCGACGGGCAGTCGTTTTAAAATAGAATTTCCGGTGGACCGTAAATGAACCGTTCCATACTCATAGTTGACGACGACGCCTCGGTGCGCGAGAGCATGGGTGGCGTGCTGCGCGACGAAGGCTACAGCGTTTCGGAGGCCGCCGACGGCCACGCGGCGCTGGAGTCGCTGGCGGCGGAACTGCCCGGCCTGGTGCTGCTCGACGTGTGGATGCCCGGACTGGACGGTATCGACCTTCTCGCGCGCATACGGGAGATTTACGAGGACCTGCCGGTGGTGGTGGTTTCGGGCCACGGCAACGTGGAGACAGCCGTACGCGCTACGCGCCTGGGCGCCAGCGATTTTCTCGAGAAACCCTTTTCCATAGACGGCCTGTTGCGCAGCGTTGGTCGTGCCCTGAGCGAGGACGACGTTATAAGCGTCGAAGAACAGGGGGGCTTTCCGGCAGTCAGACCCACGTCTCCGGGCCAGCCCTTGCTGCGTCAGCGTACCCTGGCGAGCAGCGTGGTAGGCGGAGGCCTGGGGCTGCACAGCGGTGTGCGCACCGGGGTCATCCTGCATCCGCTGGGGCCGGGCAACGGTATCCGTTTTGCGGGGGTGGGGAGCGACTCGCAGGTGCTCGCCCACGTCGACAACGTGGACTCCACGGGCTACGCGACTTCGCTGTACCGCGACGGGGTGGCAGCGCGTACCATTGAGCACTTGATGGCGGCCCTGCACGCCTACGGAGTGACCAACCTGTTGGTCAAGGTCGAAGGCGAGGTACCCATACTCGACGGCTCGGCGGTAGAGTTCTGCGAGCTGCTCGAGTCAGCGGGCTTCGTTGACCAGGATGCCGATATAGCGGCGGTCACGGTCGATAACGAAATCCGCCTTGAGCCGGGCCCCGACCAGTTTATCGTAGTTACCCCGGCCGACAGGCTGGAGGTCACCTATGAGCTGTCTTACCCGGACCCGGTGGGCGACCAGGTTTACACCTTCGTGCTCGACAGTCCGGCCGCGTTCAAAGAGCAGATAGCGCCGGCGAGGACCTTCGGTTTTGTCGAAGAAATACGCCAGTTGGAGGGCGCAGGCCTGGGCCAGGGCGGCCAGCTGAGCAATTTTATACTCATAGGTGAGGGCGGTATCGTCAACACCGAGCTGCGTTTTGTTGATGAATTGGCACGCCACAAGATTCTCGACCTGCTGGGTGACCTTTACCTGTTGGGTGCGCCCTTGCTGGCCCGGGTACACGCTCGCAAGACCGGCCACGGCAACAACGTGGAACTGGTGCGCGCCATAGCGGCCGCCGCTTCCGTTTGAGCTCAGCCGGCCATTACTAAGCCGGCAATTACTTCAGTCCGATGAGCTTCGGCGACGACAAGTTTCCGCTCAGGCGATAGCTGCGCCAGCCTTGGGCCGATTCTGTGGCCCTGGGAAGCATCGCCAGGAGCAGCTTGGCTTTAGGACTGTCCATTGCCTGGCGGGCGCGGAAATCGGTCTTGTTTTTCCAGTTGCCACGACCGTCGTGCCACAGGCGGGCACTGTCCAGTTGCCAGTCGATGCCCTGGGCCGTAGCTCCGGAATCAAAGAATTCAAAATCGCTGTTTTCCAAGCGGCCGTTGAGCCGGGCCGAGTCGTAGCTCCAGGTGCCTATGCCCAGCCCGTCAGTACCGGCCACTGGAAGGTGACCCGACACTGTGCCGCCACTGCTCTCGACGTGAATGCTCCCGTGGCCGGACGTCGCCGACGACAAGCCGCTGCTGAGGTCGATTTCGCCGGCGAGTTTTCCCTGCACCACCAGGTCGGCGCCATCCAGGCAGCGGGAGGGGTCGAGTTCGCCGAAGCCCAGGCGCAGGCGCCGCAGCGGGCCTTCCCTGGACAGGGCCAGGCGCGCACTGCCCCCGCAGGCCGCAACTTCAACGAGCAGACCCCCGCTGCCGGGTCCCAGCCACAGCGAGTCGAGTTGCAGGCGGTAGCCGTTTTTTGAAATCCTGACGTCCCTGGCCCGGTAGCCCGGTGGCCACGCCGGGCGTACGCTTCCCAGCTCGAGCTCAACGCCCGTCCGCCGCAGTGGCTCGTCGAGCAGGCTTTCGAGCAGCAGCCGGTGGGGAAAGCCCACGAAGACAAAGGTGATGAGCAACAGCGCGAACAGCGCCCAGCGTTTCATGGTCTGCCGGTGGCCGCCGCAATCACGGTCATGTCAAAGTTCTGGCGATCGCCGTAACTACGCCGCAGTTCAAGCTTGCGCAGGTACACGGCCGGGGCGGCCAACTCGAGGCGCCCCAGGAGATCGAGCAGAGCGGGAAGTGTTGCGCTTTCGATCTTCAGCTCGACGGTGTTTTCTTCCTGGCCGCTCGCCCCGCGCTGATGGCCCGGGTTTATCGCAGCTACGGATTCGGTGGCGACTGACCCCGAGGCCGCTTCACTGACCAGCGAGAACAGCGAGACACCTTCTTCCAGCGTTGCGCTTGAGGTCTTGCTGCCTTGCCGCCGTAATTGGGCGATTTTCTGTTCCAGCTCGAGCATGGGTCCGAAATCCGCCGTGAGGCGGTCGATCCTGCCTGTCATCTTTTGACGGTGAAGCGATAGCGGCTCCACCACGCCCGTCCACAGCAAGGCCGCGGCCAGCAGTGCCAGCAGGGAGGTGACCAGGCGGCGTTCGCGGTCGTTGAGTCTTGCCAGCAGGGCGCTGGCCGCCGCCATGGGTGTTGACAGTTTCACGCGCCGGGCCCCACGTCGCCGAGGGCCAACGTCAGTTGAAAATTGACGCCCTTGCCGTCAACTGCTGCGTGCACGTCGCGAATTTCTACCGAGGCGAAACTGCCGCTTTCTTCGAGCGTTTGTTGCACCCGGTTTACCGATTCAAACGAGTCCGACACACCCGCCACGCGCAGCGAGCGGCCGTCCTGTTGCCAGCTGTCCAGGGTCACCGGCAGGTCGGCGGGGACGGCGGCCGACAGCACGGCCATCAGCCGCAGGGGCAGGCCGGTGCTCTCGGCGCTTGAAGCGAGACTCGCCTCGCGGCTGAACTGGCTCAGTTTCATTTCCATTTTCAGGCGCAGGCCGCTGCCAACAGCAGGCGCGTTCTTTGAGAGCGTTCCGTCAGAAGCCGTCTCTCCGGAGGACATAGCCCGGGCGTAGATATCGGCCGCCCGCCGTTCGATGCGCTGCAGGCTGGAGTCGAGCCGGTACAGATCCAGCCCTGTAGACAACATGGCCACTGTAGCCGCCGCTATTGCCCAGGGGAGCAACGGGCGCAGCAAGGCGACGGGTCTGAAACCGGCTCGCTCGGTATCGAGGCCGGGCAGAAAATCGAGTACCGGTAGCTGGGGGGTGCCCCCCACGGCGTATATCATACCGAGCAGGGCAGCGTGGCTGCGCCAGTCGCCGGCGGGCCCTTCAGCCAGCTCCAACGGACAGTCGGGCGGCAGCACCTGCAGGTCGCAGCCTCCAAGTGCCTCCTTGAGGCCGCCGAGCAGGTCGTCTTCGCTCGAGGGGTTGAGCGCGACTCCGCCTACGATGACAAGTCTCGAAGCGGGCGACATGCTTCGGTAGGCCCAGGCCACCCTCTCGAGCAGAGCCTCCTGCGGCCGGCAGGCCGTCACGCGAAGGTCGGCCAGTTGCCCCTGCTCATCAAACATTCCGAGCACGGTCTCGTCGTGGCCCACGTCCAGGGCCACGAAGCCCCCTTGCTCGTGGCTGAGCCGATAGATTTCGAGCACACACGTGGCAGTCCAGACCAGGCGGTCAACCTTGCGTCCGGGGGCTGACACGCGCTCTGCCAGGGCCGCGAGCTCGTCGCTGTCGGCCATTGCAGCCAGCACCGGGGGGCGAGCTTCGGAGCCGGCCCAGTCCCAGGCCACGGCGCTTTCTTCGAGCGTCATGGGTACGTGGGCCTCCAGGGTGCTGCCCACTACCTGTTGGACGCTCTGCCGGCTGCGGAATGGAAAATCGAGAAAACGAAAGGCGGCGCGCCTGCCGCCCACGCCGCAGAGCACGCGGTCCCACTTGCCTTCGGGCAGCAGTTCGAGGGGCGACTGGCCGGGCTCGAGTTCGAAGCGGGCGATATCGAGCACCTTCAAGCCCCTGACCGAGCTCTCAGCCGAGGCCCAGCCCAGGTGGTTGGGGCCGCTTATGATGGCCAGGATCCTGTTTCCCATCGCTATAACGTGCCGGCACGACCGCTGTCGGGCAAGTCGAGATCGTCGAGGCCACCCAGGCCGGGGGCGTCCATGCCGCCCAGGTTGGGGCCGTGCCTGCGTAACCAGTAGATTATATGTATACGGCCCTCTTGGCGATTCAGTAGCGCATCAACCGAACGGTAAGTGTCGCCCACTGCGCCGCTGCTGCGCACCCTGAACCAGCCACTTTTGAAGCCCAGCAATGATTTAGCCGCGGCCACGCTGCTTCCGGCGGTGCTGAGTACCTCCTGCCAGCTGCTGATACCTGCGCTTGCGCGGGCCTGCAGAAGGCGGCCGAGCACGAGGTCGTCATCCAGTGACGGGTGCAGGGCGGCCAGCACTTCGGGCGGGGCGGTGTTTACGTTTACCCGCGTCACGGCCAGGGGCAACACCGAGGCAAAGGGCCTGAGCGCTCGCAGGGTGTCGGCGTCCATGCCCTTGAGAAGAGCGAGCTCGGCAAACGACAGCAACGGCCCGTTGCGTGGTAGGTAGGGAGGCTCTGCTGACCGGTACCAGGAGCTCTCGGCGCCGTCGCGGCTTGCCGGCACGCGGTCGTCCTTGTCGATCCAGTCCTGCAGTGGCCCCGAGAAATCGCTCTCCAGGCCCTGGCTATCGAGCAGGCGCTCGAGCGCCACCCGCGGAACGGGCAGGTTAACGCGGTTCAGGTTGAGCCGTCCGCTCTCGTCTTCGACCCGAAGCGCGAGCCGGCCATAGCCGGTTTCCATGGGAGGAATACCGGCCGCCCAGGTCTCTCCCAGCCAGTCGCTGCCACCGTTGCTGCCCGAGGCCTTGTCGACTGCTGCGTCCAGTTGCAAGGCAGCCATGGCGACGTACACCCCCGAATCGGCCAGCAGCTCTGCCTGCCGGGCTTTGACGCCCGCGGCAGCTTTTTTCCACTGCAGCCGCGCGCTGAAGGTAAAGTCGAATACCAGTACGGTGAGCAGGGCGGTTGCGGCGAGCGCCACCACCAGGGCGACACCGCTTTCGCTACGCTTTCGGCCGGTCTGCTCCCCAGCCAGAGGCGAGGGAGCGCCTGGTAGCAGCGACAAGAGCTGGCTTGCCTCTTTCACCGCCGGCTCCCGGGGAGAACCGCCATGGTCAGCTCCATTGGCGGTCCGTCTTTACCGGCAGCGGCCGTCACCGACAGCTCCACCAGCTCAGGGGTTTTCTGGTCTGGATTGCTGCCGGGCCGTTCCTGCCAGGAATCCACCCAGTCTCCTCCGTCAAAGAACCTCAGGTCTACCGCTTGCAGTCCGGTGGCCACCACGCGCCGGTGAGCCTCTTCAAGTGGCGCTACCACCGGCGGGCGGAATTCATAGCGGGCCAGCTCCATAGTGGCTTCGGTTTCGGTCGCGGCCTCACTGTGCTCGAGCATGTAGACCACGCGGGCCTGGTCGCCGCGGTCGCGCAGTTGCAGGCCACTCCAGGCCTGCTCGTCGACCACTGTCACCCCGCGGGCCGAGAGAACGGTGAGCTCCAGCAGCGCAAGGCCGCTGTAAGCAGAGCGTAGCCCCGCCGAGCCTGACGAAGAAAGCACTGTTATATCAGCAGTTTGCAGCCCAGTCGCGTAGTTGTCCTCGAGGTCGCGGGCCATCCAGTCCAAGGCCGAGCGGAGCTGGCCAAGCCGTTGCAGGCGACCAAGGGCGTGGTCCCGGGAGGCGGCGCTGCGGGAGATCGTTCCGTACACCGCCGCTGCAACGATGCCCAGCAGGCTGACAGCCACCATCAGCTCGACCAGGGTGAAACCCGCTCTTGTAGTCCGACGCCCGGGCATGGCTTACTGCTTCACCAGCCAGGTCAGCTCTACCAGCGGGATGTCGGAATCGGGCAGGCCCACTGCAACAGTTACCTGTCTCAGGCCGGGTAGGGGAGTAGGGAGCACATTGCGCGACCAGGTGAAGCGCTCTCTCCAGTTGGCCGCAGGCTGGGCTCCCGTCGCCCCGGCTGCCCAGCGCTCGGTGTCAAAACGCCCTTCCTCCTGCCCGGGTTCGGGGTAGCCGCCGGCCCTGCTCGTGGCCACCAGCGACGCAGCCAGGGCCTCGGCTACGAGCAGGTCCTGGGTGCGTGCAGCCGTGCGCAGGTTGCGCGCGTGCAGGCCCAGCAGGCTCACGGTAGCAATGCCCACCACGGCGATAGCAATGAGCAACTCGAGCAGTGTGAATCCGCGCTGTTTGCTCACCTTCGGGGCGTCCCGGTTACGCTCACCCGGCCGGTGAAGCCGTCGACGAGCAAGGTCACGCGATCGTGCTCCTGGTCGACCAGGGTTATTTCGCCACGCTCGAGTTGGCCCTCGGGCAGAAAGTACAGGGCTCCCTCGCCGCTCGACTGGCTGCCTCCCTGGCCCCCGAGGCTCGCGAACTCAACGCCTTCGGGCAGCTTACCGCCCTTTACGCGCAGGTCGGGGTCGTGGCTGAACTGGCGATCGGGCCGTTCACTGGACCAGGGACGCAGGGATTCTACCCTCCAGGACTCGCGGTCAAGGTCCACCGTGACCCGGTACACGCGCCCGCGCAGCGCGGACTCGTCGTGCAGGTAGCCCAGCACGGCAGCCATGCGTCGGGCCGAACGGTCGAGGCGGTCAGCCGCAGGGTTGGGAAACCTCACCAGCGCAGCGCTCAGTAGAACGCCGAGAATGACAAGTACGATCGCGAGCTCTACCAGGGTGAAACCAGACTGGCCCCTGCGTGGCAGAAGCGCCCGCGTGCCGACTCCCTGGAGCCTGCTATTAGAAATCGCGCGAATCGATGTCGGCATCGACACCGTCGCCGCCCTCTTCGCCGTCGGCGCCCAGGCTCTGCAGCACGTACTCGCGGCCGTCGCTGGCAAACAGGAAGGGCGAGTTCCACGGGTCAAGCGGTACTCTTTCGAGGTAACCGCCGCTGCGGCCCTCCAGCCCGGGCTCAACCAGTACCTCTACGCCGAGCTCAGTGCCCGGGTAAGAACCGGTGTCGAGCCGATAGAGGTCCAGTGCTTCTTCTATGGCCCGCATGTCGGCCATGGCCTTTACAACCCGCGCGTCGTCGGTACGGCCGATGATGCGCGGCGCGGCCAGCGAAATGAGCAGGCCCAGTATCATGACCACGACCAGTATTTCGATGAGGGTGAATCCTTTCTGCCTTTCAGTTACCACGTCTCAATTCTAGCGAACCAGCTGGTTCATCTCAAAGACCGGCAGCATAACGGCGAGCAATACGAACAACACCATGCCCGCCATCACCAGTACCACGGCCGGTTCCATCATGGCTGAGAGAGCCTGTACCGCCGAGTCTACTTCTTCGTCCATAGCTCGGGCGGCCCTTTCGAGCAGGTTCTCCAGCTCGCCACTTCGTTCGCCGGCGGCTGCCATGTCGACCACCAGTGGATGGACAAGAGGACTGTTTTTCAGAGCCGCGGCCAGTGAACCACCGCCCCTGACGGCTACAGCCGTTTCGCCCACCAGATCTGACATAAGCTCGCTTCCCACCGAGCCCCGGGTGATCTCCAGGGCGTCGACCAGGGGCAGCCCGCCCGAGAGCGTGGCCGACAAGGTGTGGCAGAACCTGGCCCCGTAAAGGTTGCGCCTCAGCGTGCCCAGCACCGGCAGGCGCAGGGCAACGCCCTCGAGGCGTCTGCGACCCGAGGGGCTGCGCCAGTACCACCTGAGCAGGCCGAAGGCAGCTATGAGCAGCAGCAGGCCCAGCAGGCCGTAGTCCACCAGCAGGTCGGCCAGCGCCATCAGTGCCCTGGTGGGCAGCGGCAGGGTCTGCTGGCTTTCGACGAACACGCGGGTGATCTGCGGAACGACGTAGGCAAGCAGGAACACGACGATGGCGGTACCTGTCACCGCCATCACCAGCGGGTAGGTCATGGCCGAGCGCAGGCGGGCCTGCCAACGAGCGCTGTCCTCGGCGTAGGAGGCGACGCGGTCGAGCACCTGGTCGAGCGTGCCGCTGGCTTCGCCAGCCCTTATCATGCCGATGTACATTGACGGGAACACCCCGGGTTGTGAGGACATGGCGTCAGCCAGCGAGCTGCCCTCCACCAGTTGCCGGCGCAGCGATTCCCAGGTCCAGCGGTGGGCCGGAAGCGCCTGTCCGCGCAACGAGGTAACCGATTCAACCAACGGTATGCCGGCACGCAACAGGGTGCCCAGCTGCCTCAGGTTGCGGGCCAGCTGCACCGTACCGGGGTTCCGTTGCTTGCCCGCCGCGTTAGAACGGGGTTGGGCTTCGTCCTCGAGGCTGGATACGAACAAGCCCCGGTCGCGCAGTCGCTGCCGGGCCGATCTTGGCCCCTCGGCTTCAACGTGGCCACTCACCGTGCGGCCCGACGCGTCGAGCCCCTTGTAGGCGTAAGAGGGCAAGCGTCAGCCGCCGTCTTCGGCGGTGACCCGCAGCACTTCGGCCGAGCTCGTGAGCCCGCGCCGGACCTTGAGTACCGCGTCGTCCCGGAGCGATGGCACGCCCTGTTCGCTTACGTGGCGACGCAGGCTGGCGGCGTCGCTGCCCTTCATGACCATGGCGCGCAGCTCGTCGGTCATGACCACCAGCTCGTGTATGGCCAGTCGCCCACTGTAGCCCGTGCCGCGACAGCTTTCGCAACCGGGGCCCGCAATGCGCAGTTGCTCGTTGTCTCCCATCATGTAGCCCAGTCCGAGCTCGGCCAGTCCGCTGCGGGCAGGGCCGACCGGCTGGCTGCACTCGGGGCACAAGCGACGTAACAGGCGCTGGGCCATCACCGCTATGACGGCGGAGGATACCAGGTAGGGCTCGATGTCCATGTCTATCAGGCGGGTGATCGCGCTGCAGGCGTCGTTGGTGTGAAGGGTGCTGAACACCAGGTGACCGGTCATCGCAGCCTGCATGGCGGTACGTGCGGTTTCGGCGTCGCGTATTTCGCCCACCATGATCACGTCGGGGTCCTGCCGCAGTGTCGATCGCAGGCCACTGGCAAAGTCCAGGTCAATCTTCGGGTTGACCTGCATCTGCCCGATGCCGGGCAGTTGGTACTCCACCGGGTCTTCTATGGTGATAATGTTACGCTCTTCGCTGTTCATCTCGGAGAGGGCGGCGTAGAGCGTGGTGGTCTTGCCGCTTCCCGTGGGGCCGGTCGCGAGCACGATTCCGTTGCTGCGCGTCAGCAGCGCATTTAGCGTGGCCCGGTTGCCGGGCGACAGCTCCAGCTCGGACAGGCCCATGAGCGCGCTTCCCCGGTCGAGCAGGCGCAGTACCACTCGTTCGCCGAAAGCCGTGGGCACGGTCGATACCCTCAGGTCGAGGTCCCGGCCGGCTGCCCGGGTGCGTATACCACCGTCCTGTGGCAGTCGTTTTTCGGCGATGTCGAGCGACGCCATCACCTTGATGCGGCTCACCAGCGCCGTGTGGGCGCTGCGCGGTACGCGCGTGACCTCGGCCAGCAGGCCGTCGATGCGGTAGCGCACCGAGACGCCGGCCTCGAAGGGTTCCAGGTGTATGTCGCTGGCGCCGTCGCGGGCGGCCTGGTAGATCACCGCGTTAACCAGCCTGATGACAGGCGCTTCGTCCTCGGTCTCAATCAGGTCGGGTACGTCGCTGAGGTCAGACGCTTCGACTTCGAAGGCGGGCTGGTCGCCCAGGTGGTCGACGAGATCGGCGGCCAGGGTCGAAGCGCGGTCGAAGGCGCGTACGATGCTCTCCGACAGCACAGCCCCGGGCACCACCATGGGCGACACGTCCACGTCGTAGACGGCGGCGAGATCCTGCAGCGGGCCCGCGTTCATGGGGTTTGAAGTGGCCACCGTCAGGGTCCCCGAGTCCTTGCTGAGCGGTAGTACGCGATTGGTTCGGCACCAGGCAATCGACAGGTCGGCCAGCAGCCGGGGGTCGACCCGGTCTTCGCCGAGGTCAGGCGAAAACAGCAGGCCGCAGCGCTCCGCGAGCAGGGCGGCCCAGCGCAGCTGAGGAAAGCCGGCCACGCGTTCAAGCTCGGGGCCGAGGTCGCCATTACCCGCCGACGCGCGGGCCTCGGCTATGTGTTCGCGCGAGATGCCGGCTCGGAGCAGCAGATTATCGAGAGGCTCGGTTATGTTTCGGGGCACGGGCCGTTACCTGGCGTCGGCGCCCTCGCTGGGCCAGAGCGGAAACACGTAGCCGTCGTTGTCGGTGCGGTTATCGTCCGAGCCGGCATCGAGGCCGCCGTCGATAGGTACCTCGCGCAAGCTGTCCGTGGGGCTGTCTCCCGGAAGCGGATGGGCCTGCACAGATTCGGGCATGGCTTCTTTAAATTTGTTCTTGCTGCGCTTGGTAGCCTGGGCCAGGTCGGCATCCGAACGGATGATGTGGGGGGTGAGAAACACCACCAGGTTGACCTTGCTGCTGGTGCTTGCCCGGTGCTTGAAAAGATTGCCGAGCAGGGGGATGCGGCTCAGCAGCGGCACTTTGGAGGTTGATTCCTCCAGTGAGTCGCTGATCAGCCCGCCTATGACGGCGGTGTGGCCGTCCTTGACGCTGACCGTGGTGGACGCCGAACGGACGGTGGTGGTGGGCCCGACGGTGTTGGCGTCCAGTTGGGAGCTCTTGACCAGTGCCGAGACTTCCTCGGAAACTTTCAGTACCACCATGTCTCCATCGGTGACCTGGGGGGTGAGCTTGAGCTTTATCCCCACGTCGCGGCGCTCGACGGTGGTGAACACGTTGGACACCGCCGAAACGTCAACACCGCGGCCGGTGACGAAGGGCACGTTCTTGCCCACCAGAATCTCGGCTTGCTCGTTGTCCATCGTGAGAAGGGTCGGCGCCGACAGCACGTTGAGGTCGGTGTCGGAGGCCAGGGCCTGGAACAGCGCCACCTGGGCGGGCACCACGGTGCCGTCAGGCAGCTCTATGCTGCGGTCGCTGGCGGCAGCCAGGATCAGGCCGCCGAGCAGGCCGGGATTGAGCAGGGCGGAGTTGAGGTTGGCGAGGTTGCTGCGCGCCAGGCCGACGCCATCGCCGATGTCGCCTCCTCCCTGGAAGTCGAAGCCGATGGCACGCGAGCGCTCAAGCGATATCTCAACGATGATGGCCTCGACGAAAACCTGTGGGCGGGTGACGTCGAGGTCTTCAAGCAGCGAGACGAGGACTCGGTGGTCGTGCGGTGAAGCGTTGATGATGATGGAGTTGGTAGCAGGGTCGGCGGTCACCGACACCGCGTCGGTGAGTCCGTTGCCTGAAAACGAGCGGGCCCTTGCCGTCGCTCCCGTAGCCCCGGGCTTGCGCGCAGCGCCGGCGCTTTTTATGCCGCCGGCCAGCATTTTGAGCACCACCAGCACCAGGTCCTCGGCGTTGGCGTGCTTCACCCGGTAGACGTGCACCCGTTGTTCGTCGTCGCGAAGCGGGCTATCCAGGCGCTCGGCGAGGGTGCGAATTCTGCCCATTAGCAGCGGTGTGGCGGTGACCACCAGCGAGTTGGTGCGCTCGTCGGCCACAATCCTGAAATCCGGCTCCGAGCTTTCGCCGGGTTTGCCCTTGGCCGGGGCCGAGGGAAGGTTGGTCAGGATGGTGGTTATCTGTTCGGTCATCACCGCGGCCACTGCGTGATCCAGGGAAATGACGTCGAAGATCTTTTCGTGCACCGGCGCGTCCAGCGCCAGCACCAGCGCCTCCAGTCGCGAAAGGTTACCACTGCTTTCGCTCAGTATGAGGGTGTTGGTCTGGGCATAGGCCGTCAGCGAGCCTTGCTTTGACACCAGCGGTTCGAGTACGGGCAGCAGGTCGAGCGCGTCGACGTGCTTGAGCGGCAGCAGCCTTGTGGCGTAGCCCGACGGTAGCTGCGAGCCCGACGACAGTGCTGCGCCGGCCGCCAGGGCGTCACGCAGCGGGATTATACGCGTGACCACGCCGTCTTCGATGGTCGTCAACCCGCGAACGGCCAGCACCGAGTGAAACACCGCCTCGGCTTCATCCCGCGATACCGGCGTGGGTGACACGACGTTTACCGTTCCCTCGATCTTGTCGCTGAAGACGAAGTTCCGCCCCGTCACGCGGGCGATAAACTTGATGAAGGTGGGCAACTCGACGTTGTCAAAGTCGATGGTGATGCTGCGCTGGCCCTGTCCCTGGGCTGGCGCCTGTGCTCGCGCCGAACCGGAAAGCGCAACGACCATAAGCGCCGCGGTAAAGGGCACAACCAAGGCAGATGCCACCAGCCGACCGGCGACGAGGGATTCTCCTGTAACTCGCCGGCGGTTCATCATCGTACCGTGTAGCTGAGGCTACGGGGCTCGCCCTGGCGGAGCAGCTTCAGCTCCAGGTTTTCTGCTGTGCGTATGACGTCGAGCAGGCCGCTGGCAGCCGCCGGTGAATCGAGAACTGTACCGTTTACTTCCTGCACGACGTCGCCGTTCTTGATGCCCATGCGCTCAAAGATTGAACCCTTGCGCACGTTGAAGAGCCTGAAGCCGATGGCCTTGCCGTTCTGCAGAAAGGGGGTGGCCCGCACCTGTGTGATGGTCTGCGTTAGGTTGTCGAGCGAGTTCTCTATCTCGCCGCGGGCAACGAGGAAGCGGTCGGTGCCGGTCCTGCGTATTGATCCGTTCGCGCCCACCTGCTCCGCCTCTCTGCGGCTGCGGGGCTCGGTGATCTCAACAGTCAGCAGGCCGGTGGCGGTCTTGACGACCGCCTTGCGGCGGGACACCGAGATTAACAGGGGGCCGTCGAAGATCTTTTCGCCCACCGAGAAAACGCCCTGTTTTCCTTCCGGATTCTCGAACACGGCGTAACCCTCGCCGTCGGCCGTTGCGGCGGTACCGCGCAAGGTGAAGCCGGTCACGGTCATGGCCGGGGCGCTATCGTCGGCGCCGGGATGCAGGGTGTTCGCTGCCTGTTCGAGCCCGAAGAGGTTGCGTGACAGTATTATCGAGTGGTCGGGCCTGCTGTCGACGACTGTCCTGGTCGCACGAGTGCTCTCGGCCGAGCGAACGCCGGGCAGGGGGCTGCGCCCGTCAAGCCTCAGGCCCAGGGCCGAATTGACGATTCGGGCTGTAAAAAATGCTGTCACGGTGACCAGGAGAACCAGGCCTGTCCTCGTCACACGCTCCTGGATAGAAGCAGGCCCCACTGTTTGAGCCTAGGGAAATAAGCAAGGGGTTTCAACCCGGTCACGTTCACAGACCAACGGCGGTAAAGCTGTCGTTCGCAAATTTCTCAGTGGCCACCCGACCACAGCCGTCGGTGGAGCGGCAAAGGCGGCAATTGGCGCCTGTCAGGGCGGCCTTTTGCGGGCCACCGTTGTTGACCTCCTCGGGAGTGCGGGTTACGATTCCGCGGCTTCCAATGAGCTCTACGTCTGACAAGGCAGGATCGCAGACCGACGAGCAGCAGGTAGCCGTCCGCCGCACAAAACTCCACGCGCTTCGTGAGAACGGCCAGGCGTTTCCCAACGATTTTCGTCGCGACGCCCTCTGCGGGCCCCTGCGCGAAGAGTACGCGGGCTGGGAAGCCCAAAAACTTGAAAGTGACAGTACTTCTTTCAAGCTGTCGGGCCGGGTCACGGCCATCCGCAGCTTTGGTAAGACCGTGTTTCTCAACCTGCGCGACGGCTCGGGAGACCTGCAGCTGTTCTGTCGCAGCGCCGATCTCGGTGCCGAGCAGGCGGCGCTGGTCAAGGAACTCGACATCGGCGACATAGTCGGGACGGAAGGCAGCTTGTTTTTCACGCGCACCGGCGAGCTCACCCTGCGCGCGGCGCAACTGCGCTTGCTGGTCAAGTCGCTCAGACCGCTGCCCGAAAAATGGCACGGACTCACCGATGTCGAGCAGCGCTATCGCCGCCGTTATGTCGACCTCATCGTCAATCCCGATGCGCGCGAAGTGTTCAAGCTCAGGGCTGCCGTGGTCGGGCGCGTGCGCGCGTTTCTCCAGGAACGTGATTTCATGGAGGTTGAAACTCCGATGATGCAGTCGGTGGCCGGGGGCGCGGCGGCGCGGCCCTTCGTGACCCACCACAACACCTTCGACATCGACCTCTACCTGCGCGTAGCGCCCGAGCTCTTTCTCAAGCGCCTCGTGGTGGGCGGCTTCGAGCGGGTCTTCGAGCTCAACCGCAACTTTCGTAACGAGGGTATCTCGACCCAGCATAACCCCGAGTTTACGATGCTGGAGTTCTACCAGGCTTACGCCGACTACGAGGAACTCATGGACCTGACCGAGGAGTTGCTGCGCGACCTGGCCGTCACGGTGCGCGGCAGCGCGGCCTTCAACTGCGGGGATCTCGAGCTTGATTTTTCTAAGCCCTTTCGGCGCGTGGCGATGACCAGTGCGGTGGCCGAGGCTACCGGCATCAGCGAAGAACAGGCGGCCGACGAGGGAGAGCTGCAGGCGCTGGCCGACAAGCTGGGCTTGGACAAGCAGGGCCGTAAGCCGGGGCTGGGATTGCTAGCCGACATCTTCGAAGAAGTAGTCGAGCACACCCTGCAGCAGCCGGTCTTCGTGACTCGATTTCCGCTCGAAGTGTCGCCCCTGTCGCGTAAATCTGACGATGACCCGCGCTTCGTGGACAGGTTCGAGTTGTTCATAGGTGGCCGGGAGATTGCCAACGGCTTCTCGGAGCTCAACGACTCCGAGGACCAGATGGAGCGCTTTCAGCAGCAGGCACGGCTGCGCGAGGCCGGCGACGAAGAGGCCCAGCAGGTGGACGAGGATTACGTGCGCGCGCTGGAGCACGGCCTGCCGCCAACGGCCGGCGAGGGCATAGGAATAGACCGACTGGTCATGGTGCTGGCCGGGGTGGAGTCCATACGCGACGTCATACTGTTTCCGCAGCTCAAGCCGGGCGGCCGGGTGGAGTCTAGCAGCAGATGAGGTGGGAAGCGTTTGTCGGATTGCGCTACCTGCGCACCCGGCGTTCGGAAGCCTTCGTTTCGGTCATAACCCTGATTTCCACGCTCGGGGTCATGACCGGGGTCATGGTCATGGTCATCACCCTGTCGGTCATGACCGGCTTCGAGGAAGACCTGCGCGATCGAATTCTCGGGCTGCACCCGCACCTGCGGGTCGACGGTCGCTTCGGAGCCGACAATCTCAGTGACGCCGAGGGCGTGGCCGCCCTGCTTCGCGAGGACCCCAGGGTCACCGACGCAGCCCCGGTAGCCAACGGCCAGCTGGTGTTGTCAGCGTCGGGGAGTCTCTCGGGCGTGTACGCCAGGGGTGTCGATCCGGCCTCGGCGAGCAGCGTGGACGGCATTCGCCCCTACATGGTGTCGGGTTCGCTCGAAGCCCTGGCTGAGCGCCAGGAGCACGGCCGCTCACGGCTGGGCGGCGTGGTGGTGGGCGCGGCCCTGCTGGATCGCCTGTTGCTCAAGACCGGCGACCTGGTGACGCTCATGGCTCCATCGTTTATGGCCAGCCCTGTTGGCGCGCTGCCCCGCAGCAGGCGCTTCGTGGTGGTGGGCTCTTTTGATTCGGGGATGGCCGAGTACGACAGCGGGTTGCTCTACATGCCCATCAAGGAGGCAGTTCTGCTCATGGGCCTGGAGGGCGGCAGCGGCGTGGAGGCGAGGGTGATCGACCCTTACAAGGCAGGCGAGGTGGCCAGCGATCTCAACCTCAAGCTGGGTTTGCCTTACTGGGTGACGAGCTGGACCGAATCACACCGCAACGTTTTCGAGGCCCTGGCGCTCGAAAAGACCGTGTATTTCCTGGTACTGATGCTCATCATCCTGGTGGCTGCCTTCAACATAGTGGCGACCCTCTACATGGTGGTCATGGAAAAACGGCGCGACATCGCCGTGCTGCGAACCCTGGGCGCGCGCAGTATGAGCGTGGCTCTGGTCTTCGTGTGCAAGGGCATGATTATAGCCACGGTGGGCACCGGACTGGGCGCTCTTTTCGGCTGGCTGATCTGCCTGGGGCTCGATCAGTACGAGTGGATAAAGCTTCCCGAGGGCGTTTTTTACGTCAGCAGGCTGCCGGTGCGCATAGTACTGGCCAACTTCCTGGCGGTGATGGGCGCCGCCATGACCCTGTGCCTGGCGGCTGCGATCTTTCCTGCCCGCAAGGCCGTGGGGGTCGTACCCGTGGACGTGCTGCGCTATGAGTGACGGTGCTCGGACTATATCCGGGGACATGACCGGGGGCATACTGGTCGGCCAGGGGCTCACCCGTCGTTTTGACGACGGCGAAAGAGTCATCGAAGTACTGGTCAATGTCTGCCTCGAGGTAGAAAGGGGAGAGAGCGTGGCAGTGGTAGGGGAGTCCGGGGTGGGCAAGAGCACGCTTTTGCACCTTCTGTCAGGGCTCGATAATCCCGATTCGGGTCGGGTTATGCTCGACGGTCAAGACTTGTTTGCCCAGGATGCGGCGGGGCTGGCCGACCTGCGCAATCGAAGTATCGGTTTCGTGTTCCAGTTTCACCACCTCATGGGAGATTTTGACGCCGTGGAGAACGTAATGATGCCGTTGCTCATCGGCGGCATGGGCAGGACCGAGGCAAGTGGGAAGGCCGTCGAACTGCTCGAGCGGGTCGGGCTGGGAGAACGCCTGCACCACCGCCCAGCCGAACTGTCGGGCGGAGAACAGCAACGCGTTGCTGTTGCCCGCGCCCTGGTCGCCCGGCCGGCCGTGGTGTTTGCCGACGAGCCCACTGGCAACCTCGACCCCCAGGCCACCGTCGAGGTGCAGCAACTGCTGGACGAGGTCCGCAGGGAAGCCAATTGCGCGATGGTGGTAGCTACCCACGATCCTGTCATGGCCGCCCGCGCTGATCGTGTTCTGCGCCTGGCCGACGGGACTCTATCGCCGGAGACGCCGGCCGGTAAAAAGGCGTCCGGGAGGGCGGTGTCTTGAAGTCACAGCGCTTGATTCCCGGAATTCGGGTTTTCCTTGCCGTGACTGCCTGCGTAGTGCTGGCTACCGTGGGGCCTGTTGACGCGGCGACGGTCAGCAAGATCAGTGTAGAAGGCACCGAGCGTGTCGATGAAGGCCCGCTGCGGGTAGAGATCAACCTGGCCGTAGGCCGGTCGCTCGACGAAGAAACGGTCGACGCAGATATCAAGGCCCTTTATGGCATGGGTTTCTTCGAACAGGTGTGGGTCACCAGCCGCGAGTTGCCCGGTGGTGTTGAGATTGTCTACCACGTGCGCGAGCGCCCATGGGTTTCGGGCTTGGTTTTTGAGGGGGTAAGCAAGGTTGCGGTCGAAGACCTGCAGGCTGTGGTAAACGTGAACGAGCGCACCATGCTCGACCCGGACGCGGTGCTGGCGGGGCTGGTCGAAGCCCGCAAGCTCTACTCGAGCGAGGGCTACCCCGACGCGGCTATCGAGTACAGTGTCGCTCTCGATGATGAGAACCAGGCGGTAGTGACATGGACGGTTGACGAAGGAGAACTGGTTCGCGTCGACGAAATCCTTTTCGAGGGAGTGACTGCCTTCAAGCATCGCAAGCTGCGCAAGTTGATGACCACCCGCACCAAGTGGTTTCTTTCTTTCCTGACCGGGGCGGGCCTGCTCAACGAAGACGAGCTCGCTACTGACGTGGAGCGGGTGCAGGCCTTCTACTACGACCACGGCTACGTGAGGGTGCGAGTCGACGAACCTGTAATTTCGCGTGACGGCGATGAACTCACGGTCACCATCAAGGTAAACGAAGGGCCGCTTCACCACGTAGGTGAGGTCAATTTTGAGGGCGACCTCGTCATCGACGACGATCTGTTACGCGCCGCAGCTGGCCTGGTGTCGGGCGACGTTTTCAGTCCCAGCGCCTTGCGCGAAGCGGTGTTCTCACTGGTAGAAGTCTACGGCAACCAAGGCTACGCGTTTGCCGATGTAGAGCCGCGTAGCCGCGTTGACCCGGAAACCCACCTCGTTGATCTCCGCTTCGCGTGTACCAGCGGGGCGGTAGTTAACGTTCGCCGCATTGACATCCGAGGCAACACAAAGACCAGGGATAAGGTCATTCGCCGCGAGCTGTTGCTCAGGGAAGGCGTGCGTTTTTCGGGCACGGGCCTGAGGGAAAGCAAGGACGAGGTTCAGCGGACCGGCCTTTTTGAGTCGGTGGAGCTCATCACCCAGCGTACCGACCAGGAAGACGAGCTCGACCTGCTTGTGCAGGTGAGCGAGGGGCGAACGGGCACCTTCGCGGCTGGTGCCGGTTTCAGTTCGGCCGACCAGGTGTTGTTCAATGCACGTATTTCCGAGCGCAACCTTTTCGGTCGCGGCCAGCGCCTGGTGCTCAACGCCGACGTGGGCAGCATCAGACAGAATTTCCAGTTCGGGCTCACCGAACCCTGGTGGAAGGACAAGCCGCTCAGCCTCGGCATTGATCTTTTTGACTGGAGCCTGGAGTTCGACAGGTTTACCCGTGGCGGAACCGGTGGTGCCTTGCGCGCGTCTTATCCGTTGCGGGATCTTGGCCTGACCGGTATCGCCGGCCTGTCGACGCAGCACGTGAGGGCGGGGTTGGAATACAGGCTGGAAGAGGCGGTCATCGACGGGGTCAGCGGTCGACCTTTGCCCAGCGTTAAGGACCAGGAAGGCACCAGCCTCACCAGCAGTATATCGCCCACTTTGTCGCGTAACACGCTAGACCACCCCTTCGATCCAACGCGGGGCTCGCGCATCATAATCAACGCTGAGATCGCGGGGCTGGGCGGGGAGTCAGATTTTTTCAAGGTGGAGCTGTCGGGCCGCTGGTACTTTCCGATTTACACGACGCAGGCTGGCAACGTCATCAATTGGGCGCTGGGCACGCGCCTGGGTTACGGCGTGGGCGACACCGGCAACAGCGGCGAGGAACTACCGTTGTTTGAGCGCTATTTTCCCGGCGGCATCAACAGCCTGCGGGGTTATGATCCGAGGAGCCTCGGGCCGCTCGAAGAGTATTGCGACAACACGGGTAACGAGCGCAACTGCTTCGAGGAGTCGGTGGGTGGTAGCCAGCAGCTCATCGTCAACAACGAAGTCATCTTTCCTATATTCAGCGAAGCCGGCCTCAAGGGCGTCATGTTCGTTGACAGTGGCAACGCCTGGACCGCCTCCGACGGCATAGATCCCGGTGACATAATGTACTCGGTTGGCTGGGGGGTGCGATGGCTTTCTCCCATGGGCCCGTTACGCGTTGAGATTGGTTACCCGCTTCGAAAGCGTGAAGGAGACAGCGCTAGCGTGGTGTCGTTCTCCTTTGGCGCGCCCTTCTGATAGTGAAGAAAAACATCGACCTGGAGTAAATATAGTCATCATGAAACGCCAACTTGCTTTTCTAGCCCTCTCAGTTCTGCTCGCCGTACCCGCAGGCGCCGGCGCCGAGGACCTCAAGATCGGTTACGTGATCACCCAGCGCCTGCTGGTCGAGACCGAGATCGGCGGTCGTGCCGCCGATCGCCTGGCCGAGGAAATGAAGCAGGCAAAGGAAACGCTGGGTGGCAAAGTCGACGAGCTCAAGGAACTCGAAGAAGACCTCAAGAAGCGCGCGATGGTGCTGGCCGATGACGAGCGTACCCGCCTGACGACCCAGTACGAAGATGGCGTGACCGATATCAAGAGGCTCAACGAAGATATGCAGGCGCGCTTCAAGAAGATCGAGATGGAAGTCATGGTCGAGGTGCAGGAAGTCATCCGCGATGTAATTGACGAGTGGGGCAAGGCCAACGGTTACGACCTCATACTGGACGCTTCTACGCTCGTGTACGTGTCTAACAAGGCCGATGTTACCGGCAAGATAATAAAAGCCGTAGACGAGAGCGTTCAAGAGGGTCAGTGAGCCGGGCTGCATCTCCTTCGAAGAGCGCGCCAGCCGGCGATATTCATCCCACGGCTATCGTCGAAGAAGGTGCCCGCATGGGAGCCGGCACCACGGTGGGTGCTTACACGGTCATAGGCGCGGGCGTAACGCTGGGTGCCAACTGCACGGTGGGCCCGCACGTTGTCATCGAGGGCGATACCACAATCGGCGACGGTAACAGGATCCTGCAGTTTGCCTCGGTGGGGGGGCCGCCACAGGACCTCAAGTACAACGACGAACCGACCCGTCTCGAAATCGGAAACGGCAACACCATTCGCGAGTTTGTTACTCTCAACCGCGGCACCGAGGAAGGGGGCGGCGTCACACGGATAGGCAATAGCAACTTAATGATGGCGTACTGCCACGTTGCCCACGACTGTCGCGTCGGCGACGGCGTGGTACTGGCCAACGCGGCCACCCTGGCCGGCCATGTGTACCTCGAAGACTTTGCCATAGTGGGCGGCCTGGTAGCCATTCATCAGTTCGTGCGCATCGGCAGCTCGGTGATCCTCGGTGGTGGGTCGATGGTGACACTGGACGTGCCCCCGTTTTGCATGGCGGCGGGAGATCGCGCCAAGCTGCACGGACTCAATACCGTCGGGTTGAAGCGCCGAGGCTTCGAAGACCAGGCGCTCAAAGACCTGAGGGCTGCCTACCGGGTGCTCTTCCAGGAATCCAACAAGCTGGCCGATGCGCTGGCCCTGTTGCGCGAGCGCTACGCCGATTCCGAAAAAGTCATGGCAATGGTTGACTTCATAGCGGCCTCCGAACGCGGCATCTGCCGCCAGTAGCCCGGACGTGGAACGACTGGGCCTGATTGCGGGCAACGGGAACTTTCCGCTGCTGTTTGCCCGAGAGGCGCGCAGCCGTGGCTGCGTTCTCACCGCCGTCGCCCACCGCGACGAGACCGACCCCGCGTTGGCTGCCCTGGTCGACGACCTGCGTTGGATACGCGTGGGCCAGGTTGGCCGCATGATCAATTGTTTCAAGCGAGCGGGCGTGAGCCGGGCGGTTATGGTGGGCGGTATCAACAAGGTGCGTAGCCTCGCATCGCTGCGGCCCGACTGGCGCGGCCTGCGCCTGATCGCTGGGGCCGCTGGCCGTGGCGATGACTCCTTGTTGAGGGCACTGGCTGCTGAACTCGAGGGCGAAGGCATAGAGGTAGTGTCTTCCACCCTGTTTCTTGATCGCCTGCTGGTCGAGGCCGGGCACGTCACCGGCCCGCGACCTTCGCCCGAACTGCTGGCCGACATTCGCGTTGGTTGCAGGGTGCTGGCCGCCCTCGGTGAGCTCGATGTCGGCCAGTCGGTGGTCGTCGAAAACGGAGTGGTGTTGGCAGTTGAGGCAATAGAAGGCACCGACGCCGCGGCGAGGCGCGCGGGCGAACTCGGGCGCGGTCGCGCCGTGTTGGTCAAGGGGGCAAAGCGAGGCCAGGACCTGCGCTTCGACCTGCCCGCTGCCGGAACCCGGACCATAAAGGTGATGAAAGAGTCCGGCGTCGCGGCCCTGGCCCTGCGCGCGGGCTCAACGATAATAGTGGACGACGAAGGCTTCGCCGAGGCGGCCCGGGCCGCGGGAGTCAGCGTGCTGGGCTGGACGGGCGACGGCGAGGTTCCGGGAATTGGCTGACGCTGAAGCGACTACAGCGCTGCGCGCAGGCGTAGCCGGGGCGGGGCACCTGGGCACCTGGCACGCCCGCAAGTATGCCGAGCTGGCCAACGTTGAACTCGTGGCCGTGTACGACGTGGACGGTGACAAGGCCGCCCAGCTCGCCGCGGAGCTCGGTTGTCGCGTGGCAGTTGACGAAACCGATCTCTATTCCTCCGTTGACGTGTTGAGCGTGGCCGTGCCCACCGTTGCCCACGAGCAGGTGGGGGTCGCTGCCCTGCAGGCCGGGGTGCACCTGCTCATGGAAAAACCCCTGGCTCACGATCTCGAGTCGGGCAGGCGAATCGCGGCTGCCGCCACCGCGGCGCAGCGAGTGTTGCAGGTCGGCCACCTCGAGCGTTTCAACCCGGTGTTCAGCAGCTTGAAAGAAACCGTTGACGAAGCCCGCTTCATCGAGTGCCATCGCTTGTCGCCGTTCGCCGGCCGCGGCACCGACGTGGACGTGGTGCGCGACGTGATGATCCACGATCTTGATCTTGTCGAGTACCTCGTTGGCAAGCCAGTGGTGTCGATCGAAGGAATAGGCGTACCCGTGCTGAGCGACACCATCGATATCGCCAACGTACGACTTCGCTTCGAGGGCGGCTGCGTGGCCAACATGACCGCAAGTCGAGTGAGCCTGAAAAAGGAACGCAAGATGCGCGTATTCCAGGAAGACGCCTACGTTTCGATAGATTTTGACAGCGGTCGTGTGATGGTCGCCCGCAGGGGCTCCGAGCCACGTGACCCCGCCCGGCCCATGTCGGGCATAGAGGCCGAGGAAACCTTGCTCTCGAGTGGCGACCCCTTAAAAACACAGGTGCAGGCCTTCCTCGACTGCGTGCGCACGGGGAGCAAGCCGGTGGTAGATGGCGAACAGGGGCTTCGCGCGCTCGAACTGGCCGAGCGCGTCGTGCAAGCCCTGGAGGTACCAGGGGACTTGAGCTGAGTACCGCGGGCTCCAGGGTGATGATCGTGGCGGGCGAGGCGTCGGGCGACGCGCAGGCCGCGCGGCTGGTCGCGGCCATGGCCGCTGCCGATAGCTCGTTGCGGTTTTACGGCGTGGCGGGAGAGCAGATGAAGGCCGCCGGCGTCGAAGCGCTGGCGCGCACTTCGGAGCTCTCGATAATGGGCCTGGGTGAGGTGCTGAGCGGACTGCGCCGCGTGCTAGGTACCTGGCGCAAGCTCAAGAAAGAACTCGTCGGCGACGACAAGCCCGATCTGCTCGTGCTCGTTGATTTTCCCGACTTCAACCTTCGCCTCGCGCGCGTCGCCGCCCGCAACCAGGTGCCGGTGTTCTACTACGTCAGTCCCCAGGTATGGGCGTGGCGAAAACGGCGTATCAGGAGCATAGCCCGGCGCGTGGATCGCATGGTGGTCTTGTTTCCCTTCGAGGTGGAGCTCTACGCCGAGGTGGGGTTGGATGCCCGCTACGTTGGCCACCCGCTGGCAGAAACCGTAAAGGCTGACCGCGACCGAAAACAGACCCGCGAGCGTTATGGCCTCTCCACCGACAAGCGGCTCGTGGCCCTGCTGCCCGGCAGCCGCGTGAAAGAAGTCGAGGAACTGCTGCCGGTCATGCTGGAGGCCGCCCGCGGCCTGTCGGACAAGGCCGAATTTGTTGTAGCCCGCGCGCCCGGGTTGCCCGCGGAGCTGCTGGAATCGCTGCTGGCGCAGAGTGGGCTTGATGTGCCCATGGTAGAAGGGGATACCTACAACCTCGTGGCGGCGGCCGACGCGGTCGCACTTTCTTCAGGGACGGCGACCGTCGAGTGCGCCGTGCTGGGTTGTCCGATGGTAGTCATGTACCGAGTGACCCGTTTTACCTACGCGATCGTTAAGAGGCTCATCAAGGTGCCGTGGATAGCCATGCCTAACATACTGCTTGATCGCGAGGCTGTACCCGAGCTGGTGCAGGGGCAGGCCACGGCCGAAGCGCTGGCCGCAAGGCTCCGCCCGTTGCTCGAGGAGGGCCAGCTGCGCAGCGACATGAAAAGAGACCTCGCGCGCGTGAGTGACATGCTGGTCAAACCCGGGGCGGCCGGCCGGGCGGCGGCATTGGCAGTGGAGATGATAGCGTGATCGAGCGCTCCGAGTCCCTGCGCGTGGGCCGACGCATGCTCGCCTGGGTGCGGCCCTACGTCTGGCCGTGGTTCGCGGGCGCGCTTCTCTGCATGGTGGCCTACAGCGCCACATCGGGGCTGGTGCCGTGGCTGGTGCGCAGCCTCATCGACGACGTGCTCGCCGCGGGCGACCTCGAGGCGCTGGCCATGCTGCCGCCTATCATAGTTTCGGTTTTCCTGGCGCGCGGCCTGCTCAACTACGGACAGTCCTACCTGGGCGAGTACGTCGGCCAGCACATCACGCGCGACATCCGCAACCTGCTCAACCGGCGTATTCAGCGCTTGCCGCTGTCTTACTTTGACAACGCGCAGACGGCGTCCCTGCTGTCGAGGGTCACCACCGACGTGCTGCTGGTCCGGCAGGCGCTGACCGACGGTGTCGCGGCACTGCTGCGCGACAGCACCACCGTGATCGTGCTGCTGGGCGTGGCATTTTACCTTGATTTTGAACTGGCCGTCATCTCGTTCCTGGTCTTTCCGGCCGTGGTGGTGCCACTGCAGAGGCTTTCTCGTCGGCTGCGTCGCTTGAGCCAGGACAGCCTCGACAAGCTCGGAGGCCTTTCGTCGCTGCTGCAGGAGGCCATACAGGGCAACCGGGTGGTCAAGGCTTTCGGCATGGAGGACTACGAGCAGGAGCGCTTCAACGAGGAGAACAGCCGCCTGCTCAGGCTTTACATGAAGGCCGCGCGCATTAAGGCAATCACCGCGCCGATGATGGAAGTAGCTGCCGCGTTCTCGATCGCGGCGGTGTTGTGGCTGGGCGGCAGCTCGGTGATAGGCGGCGGCAGGACGGCCGGAGGTTTCATGGCCTTCATAAGTGCCCTGGCGCTTCTCTACGATCCTTTTAAGAAAGTCGTGCGAACCAACAACACCGTGCAGGTGGGCCTGGGCGCGGCGCTTCGTATCTTTGAACTACTCGACCTCGCGCCCGAAGACCAAGGGAGCGGCGGCGGTGAGAAGATCACCGCGATTGGCAGCGGCGTGCGTTTCGAGGGGGTGTGTTTCTCTTACGACGGCAGGGCCGACGTGCTCGAGGATATCGACCTCGAGATAGCCGCCGGCGAGATGGTGGCCCTCGTGGGTCCCAGCGGTGGAGGTAAGAGCACCATCGCCGACCTGATCCCTAGGTTCTATAATGTCGACCGCGGCCGCGTGACCCTGGACGGTCGGAACATAGCTGACTTGGAACTCGAGTCGTTGAGGTCGTTGATCTCCGTGGTCACCCAGTCGACCTTCCTGTTCAACGATACGCTGGCAAACAACATCGCCTACGGGCACCCCGAGCGCGACCACGGGGAGGTCGAAAGCGCGGCCGTTGCCGCCAACGCGCACGAATTCATTTCAAGTTTGCCCCAGGGCTACGACACCGTGACCGGCGAGATGGGAGTGCAGTTGTCGGGGGGCGAGCGGCAACGCGTTGCTATAGCCCGGGCGCTGCTTAAGGACGCGCCGCTGCTCATACTCGACGAAGCCACGAGCGCTCTCGACACGCAGTCCGAAAGGCTGGTGCAGGAAGCCCTCGAGCACCTGGTTGAGGGCCGGACCACCTTGGTCATTGCCCACAGGTTGTCTACCGTGAGAAGAGCCGATCGCATAGCCGTGGTGGCGGGCGGGCGCATAGTGGAGATCGGTACTCACGAGGAACTGCTTGAGCGCGGACAACTCTACAAGAAGCTCCACGACATGCAGTTTGAGGACCGTCCGGCTGCCTGAGCGGTGGCTGGGTATTGAGGCGTGGCCGGTGGCGGGGGCAGGTTGTGGAGGCGGATGCGGCGCAACCGGCGCTTTGCGGACCTCGAGATCGCCATTGCCGGAACCCTTGCCGGTTTGCTGCTGCGTTTTCTTACTTTCACCTGCCGCGTCACCTTCGAAGGATTCGACGACCTCGAGCGCAGGTGGGCCGAGCGTAGTCCCGTCGTTCTCGCCTGCTGGCACGGGCGCTCGTTGATGTTGCCCTTTGTCTACAGTGACCGACAGTTGGGCGTAATGAACAGCGCTCACCGAGACGGCGCTATCATAGCGCGCGTGCTCGAGGGGCTGGGCCTCACGGTTACCCGTGGCTCTTCGAGCCGCCGGGGCGTGGCCGGGCTGCTGGGCCTGTACCGGCTCATGCATAAGGGCGTCGATGTGGCGCTCGTTCCAGACGGCCCTCGGGGGCCGGCGGGCGTGGTCAAACCGGGAGTAATAGTCCTGGCGCGCGACGGTGGCCGGCCACTCGTGGGCTTGTCGTGGAGCGCGAGCCGGGTGTTTCGCCTCGCGAGCTGGGATCGCATGATGGTGCCGGCGCCGTTCAGCCGCGTGCTGGTGGTGGCCGCCCGGGAGCTCGAACTCGAGCCCGAAGGTGACAACGAACGGGATTGCCGAGAGCTCGAGGCCAGGCTCAAAGCGATCACCCGCCGCGCAGACCAGGCCGTGGGTCGTGCACCCGAGGACTGTTGATGGTGGAGAGAGGCAAGCCTGTGCAGCCTGGGGCGGGAGTAAACCCGGCGGCGGCCTGGTTTGCCCGCCGCGTGTACTCGCTGCTGGCCGGCCTGGTAGTAATGCTGGCGAGGGTTTACCGGCGTACGGCAGGCGAGGGGACGCGCCGGCGCGAAGAGATCGTTGGCAGGCTTGCCGGCTGGACCGGGGACGTCGGGCTGCTTGCTGACTTGAATGGGTGCACCTGGGTACACGCTGCTTCGGTGGGGGAGGTGCAGCTGGCCAGGCCGCTGCTGGCGCGCCTGGCCGAGGCTCGCCCCGATCTCCCGCTGCTGCTGACCTGTAACACCGCGACCGGCTTGCAGCTGGCCGTGAAGTCGTCGGCGACGTCGGCGAGGTTTTTTCCTTTCGACTCATCGCCGATCATGGCGCGCGTACTTGATGCCCTGAAGCCTTCGCTGTTCGTCTTTGTCGAGACCGAGATCTGGCCTTGCCTGCTCAACGAGTTGGCCCACAGGAAGATACCCAGTGTCATGGTCAACGCGCGCGTGTCTAAAGTTAGTTTTCCTCGCTACCGGCGGGTGCGCTGGCTGGTGGGACCCGCACTGGCAGGCGTAAACGCTGTGCTCGCCCGCGATCGCAAAAGTGCCGACAGGCTGGGCACCCTAGGGGCCGTCGCCGTGACGGTAGTGGGCGACCTCAAGCACGACGGCCTGGCCGCTGCCGAAGTCACAGCGACTCCCAACCTGCTCGCGGCCGCTGAAGGCTCCTTGCCGGTGCTGGTCGCCGCCTCTACCCGTGAGGGCGAGGAAGAACTGGTGTTGGCCGCGTTCGAAGGCCTGCGCGATCGTGCGCGGCTGGTTGTGGCGCCTCGCCATTCCGAGAGGACCGCCGAGGTAGAGGGCCTGCTCGTCCGGCGAGGAATGCGCTACAAGCTGCTGGGGGAGGGCGACACGGCCGGTGACTGGGAGGTGCTGGTCATCGACACCGTGGGCAAGCTGCGAGGGTTTTTTGCTGCCGCGCGCGCCGTGTTCGTGGGCGGCAGCCTGGTAGATAAGGGCGGGCACAATCTTCTCGAACCCGCGGCTTATGCGACCGCCGTCTGCGCAGGGTCCCACCTGGACAATGTTCAGGACCAATCGGCGGCGCTGCTGGCTGGAGGTGGCATAGAGCTGGTGGCCGATACCGAGGCCCTCGCAGCGGTGTGGAACGACTGGGTGGATGATGAGAACAAGGCCGCACAGGTTGGTGAGGCTGCCCGCGACGTGGTCCGGAGCAGCGGCGGTGCGCTCGACGCCACGATGGCCGTACTGGAGGGCTTGTTGTGAGCGCAGCCAGGGGGCGGCCCGCCTTGTTGGCGAGCTTGTGGTACTCGCCGGCACCGGCCTGGCGCCTGGCCCGCCTGCTGCTCGCGCCCCTGTCCCTGCTGTACTGGCTCGTGCTGTACCTGCGCAACGCCGCCTGGGACTCCGGATTGTTGCGCGTCCGGAGCGTGGGGTTACCGGTGTTGTGCGTGGGCAACATCAATTCGGGCGGAACCGGCAAGACACCGCTAGTGATCTGGTTGGTCAATTCGTTGAAAAAGCGTGGCTACACTGCTTCCGTTGTCAGTCGTGGCTACGGGGCCAGCGGCGATGTTGATCGCGTGGACGCCGCCCGGTCCGGGGCGGGCTCCAATCGATCTGCCGACGAGGCAGTGCTCGTGGCTCGTCGTTGCGACTGCACGGTGGTGACCGCTGCAGACCGGTTGGCGGCTTGTCGTCTTGCCGAGCGGGAAGCCGGCGTCGACCTGTTGATTCTCGACGATGGCTTTCAGCACCGGCGGCTCGCTCGCGACCTTGATCTCGTGTTGCTTGCCGTGGGCGACCGGGATGCGCGATTACTTCCGCGCGGTCCGCTGCGCGAACCTGCTTCGGCGTTGCGCAGGGCTGACATCATTGTCGAAAACGCTGGCGGAGAGAGTGGCCCGATGGTGTCCCGGCGGGCAGTGGGGCTCGTGGACAGGGTATCGAGCGACGCCGAGCCGGGTTCGCTCGAGCGGTTGCGCGGGCAGCGCGTGGTGGTGATCTGTGGCATTGCGGCGCCGGCCGCTTTCGTTGACATGCTGGGCTCCTGCGCTGCGTTGGTAGAAGAGGTCTACGCCTTTGCCGATCACCACGACTACGAGCCGGGCGACCTCGATCCCCTGCGCGCGGCGCAGCGAAACGGCGCCCTGCTGCTGACGACGGAAAAAGACCTCGTCAAGCTCGAAGCTTTCGTCGACGATGGGTTCAGCCCGCTGGCGCTCAGGCTCGGGCTGGAAGTAGAAGGCGGCCCCGCGTTGCTCGACGCGGTAGTGGATGCACTTGACCTGAAAGCGCGTGGGCCGCATCATCAGCGGTCTGGCGCGCCCCGGGGCGACGCGGGAATCAATAAATGAAGGCCTTGGTGACCGGTGCTGCGGGGTTTGTTGGCTCCTCTTTAAGCGATGCTTTGCTCGAGGCTGGCCACGAGGTGACGGGTGTCGACTGCTTTATCGACTACTACGCCCGTGCCCTCAAGGAAGACAATCTAGAGAAGGCCAGGCTGTCGTCGTCGTACAACTTCGTCGAGGCGAGCCTGGTTGACGCGGAGCTCTCCGGGCTGCTCGAAGGGGTGGACTGGGTCTTTCACCAGGCTGCCCAGGCTGGCGTCAGGGCCAGCTGGGGCGCTGACTTCAGGATCTACAGCGACAACAACGTTTACGCTACGCAGCGATTGCTCGAAGCCTGCCTTGCGGCTTCGGTCTCCAAGCTGGTGTACGCCTCTTCGTCGTCGGTTTACGGCGACACGCGGGATCTTCCCATGACAGAGAGCAGCGCCACGCGTCCGGTGTCGCCCTACGGCGTGACCAAACTGGCGGGCGAGCACTTGGTGTCCCTGTACAGTGTTAACTATGGTTTGCCGACGGTGGCCTTGCGCTACTTCACAGTTTACGGGCCCCGCCAACGCCCCGACATGGCTTTCAACCGCTTTATTCGATCTACTCTTGAAGGTGGGGAGATCACGCTCTACGGTGACGGTGAGCAGTCGAGGGATTTTACTTTCGTGGACGACATCGTAGCCGCTAACATGGCGGCTGCCGCGGCGCCGGTTACGGGCGAGTTGCTCAACATAGGCGGCGGCTCGCGCATAACCGTCAACGAAGTGTTGGCCCTCATTGGCGATATCACCGGCCGCGAGCCCCAGGTGAAACGGCACGACAAGCAGAAAGGTGACGTCGTTCATACAGTAGCCGACACCAGCCGAGCGCTTGAGCTCATAGGCTACAAACCGGCCGTCGGCTTAAGAGAAGGTTTGAGCCGCGAGCGCGACTGGTTGCAGTCGCTCGACGCGGGGCTTATCGCGGCCATGGGGGCAGCATGAAAAACGATCCCGGTCTCCTCGACGTCCTGGCCTGCCCGTCCTGCAAGGGGCGCTTGCAGTATACCAGCGGCGAGAAACTTCTCTGCGACGCCTGCCGCCTCGTCTTTGACGTGAAAGACGGCGTGCCGGTTCTTCTCGTAGAAGAGGCGGAGCCGGCCGACTGAAGTGGGGGCTTTGTCCAGGTGGCCCTGAACCTTCCCGAAGGATACGAGGACCTCGACAGGGGTTCAGTAAGGGTGGTGGCTGCCCGTCTCGACCTGGAAGAAATGACCGGGTTGCTTTGCGGGGCTGACCGCGACGAGGCCGGCGAAGCCGTCAGCGGTGGTCGTGGCGGAACCCGGCGAGTGGTGTTGCCCGGTGGCCGAGCCGTTTACGTGCGCCACTACCTGCGCGGCGGCATGATGCGGTTTCTCAGCCGTGACCTTTACCTCGCCCGCCCGGCTCGGCCGTTGCGCGAGCTCGCGGTCACCCACTATGCCCGTGCATCGGGTTGTCCGGTGCCGCAGGTGCTGGCGGTCTGCGTGGAAGAGGCGGGGATGTTTTACAGGGGCTGGATGGTTACCGGTGAGCTGGAAGGGACCAGCTCCCTGTTCGATCTGTTTGCGAGCTCTGACGAGGCCGGTCAAAAAAGACTGCTGCGGGCCGCGGGCCTCGCGATCCGCAGCCTGCACGACGCGGGGGTCTATCACCCCGACCTCACAGGCCAGAATCTGCTTGTAGACCGGGACGGTGATGCCTGGGTCATTGATTTTGATCGCGCGTGGTTGGGCAGGCCCAACGTGACTCGTCATGCCGATGCGGCCCGCGATCGCTTCTGGCGTTCGATGGTCAAAATGTCGGCCCTCGCAGGCACGGCGCTTGACGGCGAACAGCGACGCTGGCTTGAGTGGGGCTACCGGGGGTAGGGTGTTGTCGTGAAGAGCATGACGGGATTTGGGACGGCCTCAGGCGTGGTCGAAGAAACAACCTTGCTGGTCGAAATACGTTCGGTCAATCAGCGCAACCTGGACGTCAAGGTATCGCTACCGCGCGAGTACGGACGCTGGGAGAGTGAGTTTCGCCGCACGGTGGGGGCGATTGTAGAACGCGGTCGCGTTGAGCTGTACATCGGACGCAACTCTCAGCAGGGCCCGGGCTCGGTCAAGGTCAACAGCAGGGCGGCGCAGGCGTGGATCAAGGCATGGAGGTCGCTGCAGAAGGAGTTTGGACTGCAAGGAGAGCTAGAGCTTTCCCTGCTGCAGGGCAGGAGCGATATTTTCGTGGTAAGCGAGCGCGCTTCGGTGGCAGCCGAGGAGCTGGCCGTCGTTCGCGGGCTGCTCGATAAGGCGCTGCAGGCCCACCTCCGTGATCGCAAGCGCGAGGGGGGATACTTGAAAAAGGATATGCTGGGCCGCCTGCGCGTGCTGGGCAAGACCGCGGGGGGGCTTGAGAAGATATGCCGGGGTATGGCCGGCCGGCTACGAACCAGGCTGGAAAGCCGCGTGGCTGACCTTCTCGGATCGGGACGGATCGACGAGGCCCGCCTGGCCCAGGAGGTAGCGCTTTTGGCCGACCGCACCGACGTGACCGAAGAACTCGTCCGACTCGACAGCCACGTGGACGCCTTGGTGGAACTCACCCGCGTGCAGGGGCCCATTGGCAAGAGGTTCGACTTCCTCCTGCAGGAAGTAGGCAGGGAATTGAACACGATTTCGTCCAAGGTGGGGGAGCTGGCCGTGAAAAATCTGGTGCTCGACGGTAAGGTCGAGATGGAGCGGCTGCGAGAGCAGGTGCAGAACGTGGAGTAAGCGGCAGTGAGTGGCAGGCTTTTTATCTTTTCGGGGCCGTCGGGTTCTGGCAAATCTACCATATGCGCGGGCTTACTCGATACCTTTGCCGATCTTGAAATCTCGCTTTCAACCACCACCCGGCCACCGCGTGAGGGCGAAACCGATGGCGTGGAATACCTGTTTGTCGACGACGTCGAGTTTGACCGCATGGTCAAGGAGGGGTTGTTTGCCGAATGGGCCACCGTTCACCGTCATCGTTACGGCACTTCGCTGGCGGCAGTAGAAGCCGCCCTTGGCGAAGGCAACAAGCTTCTTCTCGATGTCGATGTGCAGGGCGCAGCGGCGATCCGGAAGCTGTACCCCGATGCCGTGGCTACCTTCCTGCTGCCACCTTCGCGGGAAGTGCTGGCCGCCCGCCTGGCCGCACGCGGTACCGACAGCGATGAAGTCATAGGCCACCGCCTGGCTGAAGTGGCTGCCGAATTAGCCAGGGTGGCCGACTACGACCACTGCGTGGTCAACGACGATCTCGAAGTTGCCAAGGCTGCCTGCGCCGACATAGTACGCGGTTCCAGCAGCCGGGTGACCAGTCCCTTGGAGGGCCCTGCAAGGGCGGTGCTGGATTCTTTTGAGGAAAAGGATTGAGCCTCGGCGACCTACTCAGCAAGACCCGGGAATACCTGTCCGAAGACGATGTCTCGCTGGTGTCGAAGGCCTACGACTTTTCGGCCGAGGTTCACGCGGGTCAACTTCGCCAATCGGGTGAGCCCTACCTGATCCACCCCCTGGCCGTGGCCCTGCTGCTCGCTGACCTCAGGCTCGATGTCGACTCGGTGGTCACCGGGCTGCTCCACGACACAGTGGAAGACACCCTGGCTACCACCGAGCAGATCGAGGAACGTTTCGGCCCCGAGGTCGCGGGGCTGGTCGACGGGGTGACCAAGATCAGCCTGTTGGAAACCGAAGACAGCGAGACGCTGGAGGCCGAAAACCAGCGCAAGGTTGTTTTGGCCGCGGCCCGCGACGTGCGCGTGTTGCTGGTAAAGTTGGCCGACAGGGCCCACAACCTGCGCACCATAAAACACCTGGCACCGGAAAAGCAGCAACGGATCGCCCGCGAGACGCTCGATCTCTATGCCCCACTGGCGCATCGCCTGGGCATCAACTGGCTCAAGACCGAGCTCGAAGACTCCTGTTTTCGTGTGCTTTACGCCGAAGAGCACCGCGCACTGCGTGACAGGCTTTCGCTCAACCGGCTGGAGCGGGAGGGCTACATGAGCGAAGTCTGTAATCTGCTGACCAAGCGCCTGGGTGATGGTGGCCTGGAGGCCGAGGTGGGCGGGCGCACCAAGAGCGCCTACTCAGTGTTCTGCAAGATGAAAGACCAGGGCCTCGACTACGACGAAGTGCATGACGTGGTGGCCTTTCGTGTCGTGGTGGACAGTAGAAACGAGTGTTACGAAGCGCTGGGCATCATGCACGCTTACTGGCGGCCGGTGCCCGGGCGTTTCAGGGATTACGTGGCGCTGCCCAAGGCCAACATGTACCAGTCGCTGCACACCACGGTGATCGGCCCCTACGGCGAGCGCATGGAGATACAGGTGCGCACAGGAGAAATGCACCGCATTGCCGAGCACGGCATCGCCGCGCACTGGCGCTACAAGTCGAGGGACGACCAGGGAACCGACGAAGACGAACGCCTTGAATGGCTGCGGCAGGTCCTCGAGTGGCAGAAGGTCGACGACCCCCGCGAGTTTATCGACACCATCAAAGCCGACGTCACGGCCGAGGACGTTTATGTCTTTACGCCCAAGGGCGACACGGTGTCCCTGCCGTTGGGCGCGACCGTAGTGGATTTTGCCTACAGTATTCACACTGACATCGGCAACCACTGCGCCGGCGCGCGCGTGAACGGGCGCCTGGTGCCCATCAAGTACCGCCTCGAGCAGGGCGACTCCGTCGAAATTCTCACGACCGAGCAACTCGCGCCGTCGCGGGACTGGCTCAAGTTTGTCGTCAGTCACCACGCCCGCGAACGGGTGCTGAGTGTGCTCAAGCAGGAGGAGCAAACGAGAGCGATCGCCCTGGGGCGCGCCATAGTGGAACGCGACCTCAAGGTAGAAAGCCTGGATCTCGCCCGTCTTCACCGCGAGGGACGAATGGCTGACCTGCTGAAGAAGTTCCGCAAGGCCGACGAGGACGAGCTCCTCGAATCGGTTGGTCTCGGTCGGGTCACGGTCGCCCAGGTACTCGATCACCTATTGCCTGATCGCGCTGCCAAGGCTGGGCCGCGCAGGCGTTTAAGGAGAATATTCGGATTGCTGGCCCGCCAGTCTAAAACCGGGGTCACCGTGCGCGGCGAAGAAGGCGCGGTCGTTCGCTTCGGCAAGTGCTGCCAGCCGCTGCCAGGAGATTCGATAGTCGGCTTCCTGACCAAGGGCAGGGGCATTACCGTCCACTCGCTGGACTGCCAGCGCCTGGCAGATTCGGATTCGCGCCGGCACGTGGAGGTGACCTGGGAGAAAGGCGCCCGTGCCCTGAGGAAGGTGAAGCTCGAGGTCGATTCGAGTGACAGGCCCGGTCTGCTGGCGGGAATGAGCCAGGCCATAACCGCGGCGGGGGTTAATATCGAACGAGCGCAGGTGCGCAGCATCGGAGATAATCGGGCCACCAACGTATTTGAACTGATGCTGGGGCACGTCGACGAACTCAAGCGCGTTTCGAGCAACCTACGAAGGGTTCCCGGTGTGCGTGACGTTCGTCGTATAAGAGCTTGAGCTTGCAGCGGCGGGGATAGTAAACGGTGAGTGGCGAAAGAAAAGAAATATCGGTAGCGGGGGCACCCCGGGCCATAGGCCCCTACAGCCAGGCCGTAGAAGTGGGCGACCTGTTGTTCTGCTCGGGGCAGATTCCCCTGGACCCGGCTAGCGGGGAACTGGTAGGCGGTGATTTTGCCTGCCAGGTGCGTAGGGCCCTCGACAACCTGGGCGCAGTGCTGGCCGGGGCCGGCATGGATTTTACAAACCTGGTCAAGGTCAACGTTTCGCTGGTCGAGCTCTCGCGCTTTGCAGAGTTCAACGCGATCTACGAATCCTGTCTCGGAGATGCCCGGCCGGCGCGGGCGGTCGTGGGAGTGGCGACTCTGCCGCGAGGCGCGGCCGTGGAACTGGAGGCAGTAGCTTCTCGCTGACCGGGAGTTGGCAGCAGTCAGGCCGCTTTTACGACTTTTCCGCTGCGTATGCAGCGAGTGCAGGCCTTGATGGTCTTCTTGGTCCCACTTTCAACCACGTGAACCTTCTGCAGGTTGGGCTGCCAGGTCCGCCTGTGCTTGTTGTGGGCGTGGGAAACCGTGTTGCCCACCCCTCGGCGTTTTCCGCATATGTCACAAACCCTGGCCATCTATACTCTCCCGCTGTCGGTTGAATCGCGCGATAAGTAGCACGCGCCCCTTGCCGGGGCAAAAGCCGGGCGGCTCTCTATTGTAAATCCGTCAATCGAGTGGTATCCGGCGCCGATGGGTTCAACCACCCAGGTGACACTGGATGTCAACGGTTTCTTCGACCACATGGTCGGAGAATACGGCCTATCCAAGGCTGACCTGGACACGCTTGCGCCTCGCGTGGTGGAGGTTCTCAAGACCCTTTCCCGCGATCGCAAGGAGGGGAGGCTGCCGTTTTACGGCCTTCCCTACGACGACCAGGCGATCCGCGGCATCGAAGCCCTGGCTGCTGAACTGCGCTCGGAGTTCGATACCCTGGTGGTCCTGGGCATAGGCGGCTCAGCCCTGGGCACCCGCGCTGTGCTTGATGCGGTCGCCCCGGCCGACCGCGCTGCCGACGGCCTCGACGTGCTCGTGCTTGATAACATCGACCCGCTGTCGCTTTCCACGGTGCTCGACGGTCTGAAACTCAAGCGCACGGTGTTCAACGTCATCTCCAAGTCCGGTTCCACGGTTGAAACCATGTCTCAGTTCATGGTCGTGCGCGAGAGGCTCGAGCAGCGCCTGGGTAAATCGTCGCTGTCGACGCACTTTGTTTTTACAACCGACCCCGAAGAAGGATTGCTACGTCGAATTGCCAGCGAACAGAAGGTACGTAGCCTGCCTGTTCCCGAGGGAGTCGGCGGACGCTTTTCGGTGCTGTCAGCCGTTGGCCTCTTACCGGTGGCGGCTGCCGGCATAGACATAAGAGCGCTCTGCCACGGGGCTCGCACTGCCGACCTGCGCGCGAGTGTTCTCGACGTGTTCAGCAACCCGGCTGCCCTGCACGCGGCGCTGCTTTTTCTTGCCCGCCAACAGCATGGCGCCTCGGTGCACGTACTTATGCCTTACAGCGATCGCTTGATGGGCCTGGCCGAATGGTATGGGCAACTGTGGGCCGAAAGTCTCGGTAAGCGCGTTGATCTCGCCGGGCGCGAGGTGATGACCGGGCAGACGCCGGTGCGCGCGCTGGGGGCCACCGATCAGCATTCGCAGGTACAGCTCTACGTGGAAGGTCCCCGTGACAAGGTGGTGACTTTTTTCAGGATCGAAGATCACGGTTGCGAGTTGCGCATTCCCGGCGGCTACGAGGGTGTCGAGGAGCTGGAGTATCTTTCCGGGCACGACCTGGGCGAATTGCTCAACATGGAACAGCGGGCTACCGAACTTGCGCTGTGCGAAGCCGGCAGGCTCAACAGCAGCATCGTCCTGGCTGGGCTGGGTCCTGTTGAGCTTGGCGAACTGTTTCACATGTTCGAAGTCCAGACCCTGGTCATGGGGGGCTTGCTGGGTATCGACCCGCTGGATCAGCCCGGCGTTGAAGCGGGCAAGGACCTGACCCGCGCGCTGGCCGGTCGCCGCGGCAGCGAAGCAGGCGCGGAGCGCGTACGACAATTGCTAGATCGCAAGAGAGGCGAGTTTGTCCTCGCCTGACAAGGGGCCTGTTCGCGGCGGCCCGTGGGCGGGCGGCATAGCCCTGCTCGACGAGGGCGTGATCTCAGGTATCGCCGCTGGTGAAGTGGTCGAGAGGCCCGCGTCGGTCGTAAAGGAGCTGGTCGAGAACGCTCTTGACGCCGGTGCCACCGTAGTCCACGTGGAGTACGACGACCGTGAAGACGGTCAACGGTTGCTGGTGAGGGACAACGGCTGTGGCATAGAACCTTCGCAGGTTGAGTTGGCGCTTACCCGCCACGCAACGAGCAAGATAAGCTCTCTGCTGGATCTTGAAAAAGTGGCCACCTTCGGCTTCAGGGGCGAGGCCCTGGCCAGCATTGCTGCCGTCGGGCGCGTAAGCCTGACCACGCGTACGGCCGGTCGAGACAGCGCCGTAAGGGTGATGGTGGATGGTGGCCGGGTTTCCGATCGCAGCGAGGCCGGGGCGGGGCCCGGGAGTTCTATCGAGGTGCGGGATCTCTTCTGGTCGGTGCCGGCGAGAAGAAAATTTCTCAAGAGTCGTGATACCGAGTTCCAGCAGGTGCTCGACACCGTCAGGCGCTTTGCCCTGCTGTCGCCCTCGGTCGGCTTCAGGATGTTGCGCAACGGCGCCGACAAGCTCGATTGCCCGGCAGTAAATTCTTCACTCGAGCGAATCCGGCAGGTACTCGGTGCCCAGGTAAGCGAGAAACTCGTGGCTGTAGAAGGTGGCTGGGAAGGCCTGGGCCTCGAAGGTTTCGTGAGCGCGGCGGGTGAATCCTGGGGTACGTCGAGGCACGTCCATCTTTTTGTCAACGGCCGCTGGGTGAAGGACAGGTTGCTCTTCAAAGCGGTGACCGAGGCCTACCGCGGCTACCTGCTCAAGGGGCGGTTTCCGGCGGTGGTCATCGAGTTGACCGTTGACCCTGCGGCGGTGGACGTGAACGTGCACCCCGCCAAAATGGAGTTGCGCTTCGGCGACCCCCAGGAAGTGCATCGCTTCGTTGTCGAATCCATACGCGTGGCCCTCAGGGGCGCCGATGCTCTGAGGGGAGTGGAACTCTCGCGCGGCAATCGTGTAGAGAGGGCCTGGAATGTGCCGGCGAGCGCGCCTTTGCCCGCCACGGTTGGTGAACCGCCACCCGGTTACGTCGAAGTCAACGAAGCTGCGCCCGCGCCCGTGCGGGAAATTGTAGAACAGGTCGCGCTTGAGATGCCCGGCGTCCAGCAGCAGGGCACGCTTTCGCACCTCGAGGTACTGGGGCAGGCGTTTGACGGTTACATCGTTTGCCAGTCAGCCGATACGCTGGTGCTCGTAGACCAGCACGCCGCCCACGAGCGCCTGCTTTACGAAAACCTTGTCGCCGATTGGAAGTCGGGCAACATCGAACTGCAGTCGCTGCTCTTGCCCGCCACCGTGAGTGTGGGGCCCGGTGGCGTAGCCGCGGTGACCCAGCGTTCGTCGGATCTATTGGCGGCGGGTTGGGAAATAGAGGCTTTCGGCGAAGAAGAAGTGATCGTGCGGTCTTTGCCTGCGTTGGCTTCTCACTGCGACATGCTGCCCCTGGTCGAGGGGCTGGTGGCGGATCTCGTGGAAACCGGCAGCACCGGAAAGCTCGACGCGCTGATCGAACGGGTTCTGGCCACTGTTGCCTGTCACTCGGCGGTGCGCGTCGGCACGCGCATGGACCTCGAGGCTGCGCGGGCCCTGCTCGAGCGCTGCTCGTCGGTGGCGTTTGTTTCGGCCTGTCCGCACGGCCGACCGGTTGCCCGCGAGATTCCGCGCTCGCGATTGGAGCGGATGTTTGGCCGTAGCGCTACGGGGCCGGCCAGCGGCCATGGCTGCTGAAGCCGACAGCGGGGCAGCGCCGCCGCCTGGCTCCGACGCTGTCGGGCTCGGCCTGGGCCTGCCCGACCGCGTACTGCTGGTCACCGGACCGACGGCCGCTGGAAAGACCGAGATCGCCATTGCCCTGGCCGAAGAACTCGACGCCGAGATAGTCAGCGCCGATTCTCGGCAGGTGTACCGCTACATGGACGTTGGTACGGCGAAACCCGATGCCCAACAGTTGTCGAGGGTGAAACACCACCTGGTCGACGTTGTCGATCCCGACCAGGCCTACGATCTCGCCGCATGGCGGCGGGCGGCCATCGCCGCCTTGGCCGATATCGCTTCGCGGGGCCGTCGAGCCATAGTCTGTGGTGGTACCGGGCTGTACCTGTCGCGACTGCTGGGCGGACTCGATGACGCGCCGGCTGCCGACGATCGCCTGAGGACACGCCTGCAGGCCGAGGAAGGAGCGAGCCCCGGCGTGCTGCACGAGCGCTTGCGGGCCGAGGATCCCGTGGCTGCCGAGCGGATTCATGCGAACGACACGCTGCGCCTGGTGCGGGCCCTCGAGCGCCTGGCTGCGGCTGGCGATCAGCAACAACCCGGCGGTGGCCCGGCCCTGCCGTCTCGCTCGCTGGTACTGGTGGTCGACCGTCCCCGCGAGCAGCTCTACGCGCTGATTGACAGCCGGGCCCGGGCGATGGTTTTCGGCGGCCTCCTCGACGAAATCCTGGCCCTGCGTGAGCGAGGCTACACGCCCGATTGCCGGGCCTTTGATTCGCTGGGCTACCGCCAGGCCTGGGCCTGCCTGGAGGGTAAGCTGGAAGCCGGGGAGTTGGAAGAACAACTCGCCCGGGCGACTCGCCAGTACGCAAAGCGGCAACTGACCTGGCTGCGGAACCAGCTGCCCGGGCAGTGGATCGACGCCGAACGCGGCGACGAGTTTTCAGACCTGGCACGGTGTTTTTTTGAGGCCGGCTGAAATCTTCTGCACGCGCGCCCCGGCCGGGTGCTGTTGTCGGGGCCGCTTCCTCTTGCAAAGCTCTATGGCTTCGGTTTATCTGTCGAATTCTACACACGCGTTAAGCGCAGATGGTGGGGAGCAGCTTTAACTTGGCCAGGCAATCAAAACTGGATGGTCTCAGACAGAAAATCGGCGATGTCGACCTGCGCATCGTTGAACTGCTGGCCGAGCGCGCGCGCCTGGCGAGCGACATAGGTAAGGCCAAGGGCGACGGTGCCGTCGTACTCGACGCCGCCAGGGAGCAAGCCGTGCTGGCCGCCGCGCGGCAGGCCAACGAGGGGCCCCTGCCCGGTGCCGACGTCGAAAACGTGTTCCGCGAAATAATATCGGCCTGTCGCAACCTGCAGAAACCTGCCACGGTGGCTTACCTGGGGCCGGAAGGAACTTTCTCGCACGAGGCTGCGCGTCGGCAGTTCGGCAGCGCGGCCAGTTACGAACCCGTGGTGACTCTTGGCGAGGTCTTCGCGTCGGTCGAGAACGGCCGCGCGGAGTTCGGCGTGGTGCCGGTAGAAAACACCACCGAGGGGGCAGTGACGCCTACTCTCGATGGCTTGGCAGACTCTCGCCTCAACATCCTGGCCGAACTGGTTCTGCCGGTCGAGCAGTGTCTGCTCGCGTCCGCGGCGACGGGCAACGACATAAAAAGAATCGTTTCTCACCCGCAAGGACTCGCGCAGTGTCGCCGCTACCTGGCCGAGCATTACCCGGCCGTGCTCCGCGAACCGGTGGCCAGCACGGCTGCGGCCGCGCGCCTGGCCGCCGACGAAGAAGGCACCGCTGCCATCGCGGGCCGCCTCGCGGCCAACACCTACGCGCTCGAAGTGGTGGCAGCATCGGTGCAGGACGATCCCTCGAACGTGACGCGCTTCCTCGTGGTTGGCGATTCGCCGGGGCCCGAGGTCTCGGGAAACTGCCGCACCTCGCTGGTGGTACTGGTCAAGGACGAGGTGGGCGTGCTCGAGCGCCTGCTCAAGTCCTTCGCCAGTCACGGCGTAAACCTTTCGATGCTTGAATCAAGGCCGCTGCCTTCGCGTCCATGGGAGTACAGTTTCTTCATCGATGTGTCGGGCCACGTGGCCGACCAGGCGGTAGCCGCGGCCCTGGCTGAGATAGAGGAAATCGCCTTGAGCACGAGACTGCTGGGCTCGTACCCGGTGGCCTCCTGAGAAGCCCCGGGCCGGTGTAGTGAAGCCCCCCATACCTGAAAGAATAGCCACGCTGAGTCCTTACCAGCCCGGCCGCCCGATTGAAGAAGTGGAGCGCGAGATGGGGCTGAGCGGCACGATCAAGCTTGCGTCCAACGAAAACGCGCTGGGCGCGTCGCCGGCTGCGCTCAAGGCGGCCGCCGCGGCGCTCGAACGGGTGCACCGGTATCCGGAGGGTGGGGCTGTGTTGTTGCGGCGAGCGCTGGCCGAGCGCCTGGGCGTGTCTGAAGACCAGCTCGTGTTCGGCAACGGTTCTAACGAGATCATCGAGCTCGCTGTACGCGTGTTCGCCGACGGTGGTCGCGAGGTCGTGTTCAGCGAAAACGCCTTCATGATCTACGAGCTTGTGGCCCGCGCGGAGGGCGCCCGACCGGTGGCCGTGCCGTCGCGTAACTTCGAGCACGATCTGGAGGCCCTGGCCGCTGCCGTGGGTCCATCTACGGGAGTGGTTTTTCTTGCCAACCCCAACAACCCCACTGGGACTGTTTTCGGGCGTGACGCCTGGGATAAGTTCCTGGCCGCCATACCAGGCAATGTCGTCATAGCCGTGGACGAGGCTTACCGCGAGTTCGTGGACCTGCCCGATTTCCCCGACGCGGTCGCGGACCTGGGCCGGCATCCAGGCTTGCTGGCACTGCGCACTTTTTCCAAGGCTTACGGGCTCGCCGGTTTCAGGATTGGTTACGGAGTGGGCGAGGCCTCGCTGGTCGATGCCATGGAGCGTTTGCGGCAGCCCTTCAACGTAAACCTGCCTGCCCAGGAAGCGGCTCTGGCGGCGCTGGACGACGACGAGCACCTTCGCCGCTCGCGCGAACTGGTCGATGAGGGTCGCGCCTTTTACTCCGCCTTGTTCGACAGGCTGGGGCTGTCCTTCGTGCCGAGCCACGCCAACTTCGTATTGGTAGCGGTGGGTGACGGCGACGCCGTTACCGACGCCCTGCTCAAGGGCGGGGTGATCGTGCGTCCCATGGGAGGCTATGGTTACCCGCACATGATAAGAGTCACGGTGGGCACCGACGCTGAGAACGCGCGTTTCGCAGAAGTTCTCGAGGACCTGCTCGGCGGCCAGGAAGCAGAAGGGTGAAGACAATAGCAAAACGCTGTGTCGTAGTAGGCACGGGGCTGGTCGGCGGATCGCTGGCCGGTGCCCTGAAGCGCTCTGGAGTAGTAGGGCGGGTCTGCGGAGTAGGTCGCAGTCGAGACAACCTGTCGCGTGCGCTCGACAAGCAACTCGTGGACGAGGTTTCTACCGATCTCGAGGCGGCGCTTGTCGGAGCAGACCTGGTCGTTCTCGCTGCTCCGGTGGATACGGTGCTGCGCTTGATGGACGACGTGGCCGCGGCCATGCCCGCCGGTTGTGTCGTGACCGATGTCAGTAGCGTGAAGGTGCCGGTAGTGGAGAGGGCCAACAGTAGCGAGCTGGCAACCCTGTTCGTGGGCGGTCACCCGATGGCGGGAAGCGAAAAGACGGGCGCAGCGTTTGCCGACTGTGATCTCTTCAGGGAAAAGACCGTGGTGCTGACGCCCACCGCTTCGACCACGCCGGAAACACTGGGCCTGGTCCGCTCGATGTGGGAGGCCACGGGGGCGAGGGTCGTGGAGATGGATTCGGTGCTGCACGACCGCCTGGTGGCTTCGTCGAGTCACCTGCCGCAACTCGTTGCCTGGGCCCTGGCCGCGGGTGTCAGTGGAATCGAACCGCGGACGCTTTTCTTGAAGGTGGTGGGCAACGGTTTTGCCGACACCACCCGGCTTGCCGACAGCGATCCATCGGTGTGGCAGGGCATCCTCGATTTCAACAGGGAGTCCGTACTCGACGCGATGGACGGGTTTTCTGCCTCGTGGGCTGAGCTGCGCTCGGCGATCGAAAAAAGCGACGGCGGAGGGATCGAGGCCGTGGCCGCCCGCGCCCGGTCGGTGCGCCGGAATATAGGAGAGAGCTGAAGTGTCGGCCGGGCTCGTCGTGCGCCCCGCCGCCGGCCCGCTCGCCGGGACGGTAATTCCTCCCGGCGATAAGTCTATCGCCCACCGCGCCATACTTTTCAACGCTGCGGCCGAGGGCGAATCGCGGGTCGAGGGTATTCCCGGTTCCGAGGACCTCGCCTCGACACTGCGAGCCGTGAGCGCCTTCGGCGTGGAGGTCAAGCGTGAAGGGGACGGCATTGCCAGGCTGCGTGGAAGAGCCATGGCCTTCAGCGAAGCCCCTGGACCGATCGACTGTGGCAACTCCGGTACCACCAGCCGCTTGCTGGCCGGACTGCTGGCGGGGCAGGACTTCGAGACCGTACTCACGGGCGACGCTTCGCTGAGCCGACGCCCCATGCGACGGGTCGTAGACCCACTCGCCGGGTTTGGTGCGTCGTTAACGGCTGCAGACGGTTGCCTGCCGTTGGTCATACGCGGTACGCAGCTGGTGCCGGCCACGTGCCGACTTCCGGTGGCCAGCGCACAGGTCAAGACGGCGGTACTGCTTGCGGCGATGCAGGCCACCGGCGAGAGCACCGTAACCGAGCCCTCGCTTTCACGCGACCACAGCGAGATCATGCTCGCTGCGATGGGGGTCGACCTCGGGCGGGATTTTGGCGGCTCGGGTGGTCAGGGGCTGGTCGCCGATCCTTTCGTTGTTCCTCCAGGCGGTGAGCACGCTGTCTCGCTCAGTGGTCCTCGAGTGCCGACTTCCCTCGACCTGCGGGTGTGCGGGGATATATCTTCGGCTGCCTTTTTTGTAGTGGCGGCTGTTCTCGTGCCGGGCTCCGTGCTGCGTTTGCAGGGGGTCTGCCTGAACCCTACGCGCACAGGTTTTCTTCGCGTACTGCGGAGCATGGGCGCTGACATCGAAGCGGTGGTGGAGGGGGAATCCGCGGGCGAGTGCTACGGGACGTTGACGGTGCGTTCTTCAGGCCTCGTGGGCGTAGACCTGGCCGAAGAAGAAGTGCCGTTCACGATAGACGAGCTACCCGTGTTGGCGGTGGCTGCTGCCCACGCCGACGGTGTGACCCGCATAAGGGGTGCCGCCGAACTCAGGATCAAGGAAGGTGATCGCGTGCGCGCGGTATGTGTAATGTTGTCGGCCCTGGGCATCAAGGTAGCCGAGCACGATGACGGAATGGATATCTACGGCGGCACTATACGCGGTGGCGTGGAAGTCGATCCAGCCGGTGACCACAGGATCGCGATGTCGGCGGCGGTGGCGGCACTGGCTGCCGAGCAGGCCGTCACGGTACTCGATCCACGGGTGGCGGACGTATCTTTTCCCGGGTTTTTCAAAGAGCTCGAAAGGGTCTCGTCGTCATGAGCGATTGTTTCGTGGTGGCCATTGATGGTCCGGCCGGGGCTGGCAAGTCGACAACGGCCAAGGCTGTGGCCGAAAAACTGGGGTTTGCCTGTCTGGATTCGGGCGCGCTCTACAGGGCGGTGGCTCTCCTGCTCGTGGAGGCCGGCGCCGACCCCTCAGACGAACGGGCGGTTGAGCCGCTGTTGGCAGGTGCCAGGATTTCACAATCCGCCGATGGCGAGCAGACATTTCTCAACGATCGGAATGTTACTTCGTTGCTGCGCAGCGCGCGGGTGAGTGACGCGGCTTCGCGTTCCTCGGCATTGCCCGCCGTGAGATCGGCGCTTATCGAGCTACAGCGGGCCGCGGCAACGGGCGAGGGCCTGGTGGTAGAAGGACGGGACATGGGCACCGTGGTTTTTCCGAGGGCAGCCCTGAAGGTGTTCCTGGACGCCGACGAGGATGAACGGGCCCGCAGGCGTGGGCTGGAGCTTGGCCTCAGCGGCGCGGCAAAACTGGAAAAGCTGGGCGCTGAAATGGCCGAAAGGGACCATCGCGATCGTAGTCGAAAGGTCGCTCCGCTGCGGCCTGCCGAGGATTCTATGGTGCTTGATACGACCAGTTTATCCTTGCAGGAAGTCATCGATGCAGTGGTCATCGAGGTCCTTTCTCGAAAAAAATACGCCAAGTAGTTCCACAGCAAGGTCTTTTGCCTTGATACTGTTGCCCAAGGGCGCTATGAACTTGGTTGTTTCGGTGTGACCCGTTCGGGTGCGCCATGGGAGGTTCGTCGTTTAATGCTTGAGGAGAAGGCCGGAGACCACAACGGTAAACAGGAGGGAATGGAGAGCTTCAGCGACCTGTTCGAAGCTTCAGTAGGTGCGGTTGGTATCGAAACTGGCGAGATCGTCAGCGGAACCGTAGTTTCAGTCGATACCGCGACGGTGACTGTAGATGTTGGCTACAAGTCCGAAGGTATGATTCCGGTCGGCGAGTTCAGATCGCCGCAGGGGGAAACCAGCGTGGCAGAGGGCGACAGCATAGAAGTGCTGGTGGTCTCAACGGGCAGCGCCGGGGGCGGGTTGGTCCTTTCGTTCCGACGCGCAAAAGAAGCCATCATCTGGAAGAACATCGAGGAAGCCTTCAACAGCGAGACCCCGATCGAGGGTACCGTGATCGGCAAGGTTAAGGGTGGCCTGTCGGTAGACCTGGGCGTTACCGCTTTTCTTCCTGGCTCGCATATAGAGATTCGACCGCCTCGTGGCTTGGACCGTTACGTCGGCGAAACCCAGGAATACGCCATACTCAAGTTCAATCGCGCGCGTGGCAACGTGGTCGTTTCGCGCAAGGTGCTTCTCGAGAAAGAACGGAACGTCCAGATGGACAAGACTCTTGCCGTTCTCGACGAGGGAGTCGTGCTCGAGGGTGTCGTAAAGAACGTGACCGACTACGGCGCGTTTGTTGACGTTGGTGGCCTCGACGGCCTGCTCCACGTCACCGACATGTCTTACGGCCGTATAACTTCGCCTTCAGAGCGGGTAAAGCCGGGCGACGTCATAAAGGTTGTCGTTCTCAAGTTTGACGCCGAGGCGCGTCGAGTTTCACTCGGCATGAAGCAGTTGCAGGAAGACCCCTGGGACACGATCACCGATCGCTTATTTCCCGGCAGCCGGCTGCGAGGCAAGGTTGTGAGTATTGTCGACTACGGTGCCTTCGTGGAAGTCGAAGAAGGCATCGAGGGCCTGGTTCACGTTTCCGAAATGTCGTGGACCACGAGGGTGACGCATCCGTCGAAGGTGGTGTCGGTCAGCGATGAAGTTGAAGTCGTAGTTCTCGGTATCGACCAATCCAACCGCAGGGTGTCGCTGGGTATGAAGCAGGCTACGTCCAACCCCTGGGAACAATTGCCGATCGATTACCCGGTGGGGACCCAGTTGTCGGGTACTGTTACCAGCGTGACCGACTTTGGTTTCTTTGTGAACGTCGCCGACGGTATCGACGGGCTGGTGCACGTTTCCGATATGCACTGGACCAAGCGGGTCAGTCATCCATCGGAGGTAGTGGACAAGGGATCATCGGTGGAGGTCATGGTGCTGTCGATCGATGTGCCCAACGAACGTTTGTCCCTCGGCCTGAAGCAGGTGTCCGAAGATCCGTGGAACAACATGGATCACCGCTACCCGGTGGGTTGTACGGTGCAGGGTAAGGTGACCAACGTCACCGACTTTGGTGCCTTCGTCGAGATAGAGGAAGGCGTGGAAGGAATGGTGCACGTGTCCGAGCTCTCGACCGAACGGGTCGAAGACCCGAGAGAGTTCATCAAGGTGGGCGAGGTTGTTTCTGCCCAGGTGCTTGGTCTCGATCGCAAGGAAAAGAAAATTTCGCTGAGCCTGAAATCGGCCGTACAGGAAGGTGCCGGGCAGAAGCAGGAGGCTGCGTCGGGCGTGGACATGGGGTCTACCGGGTCGGCTTTCAACCTCGGCGCGATGCTGAGCGAGCAGCTCCAACGTGACGAGCCGGCAGACGAAGCCAGTGCTGAGCCTGGTGAAAAGGAAGCGGCGGTCGAAGAAGTGACAGCGGAAGCGGCGGCGGTCGAAGAAGTTGCCGAAGAAGTGACAGCGGAAGCGGCAGCGGTCGAAGAAGTTGCTGAAGAAGTGACAGCGGAAGCGGCAGCAGTCGAAGAAGTCGCCGAAGAAGTGACAGCGGAAGCGGCAGCGGTCGAGGAAGTCGACATTGCGTCGGAAAGCTCCGAAGAAAAACTTATCGATAGCGCTGGTGACCGCAGTGGCGAGGAGCTACAAACTACTACGGAAGAAAATGACGCGGGTGATGAGGAAAATTGAAACTGGATCGTTGGTAGGCTGACGAATCTATAATCCTGGGGTGCACGGTAGATGACTAAACGAGACCTGATCGAAGAGATTGCAAACAGGTACCCTGCCTATTCCAGGCGGGATGCCGAGATAATCGTAAATACAATTTTTGAGAGCATGACCGAAGCCTTGTGTAATGGAGATCGAATAGAAATCCGCGGTTTCGGCAGTTTTGTGGTCCGTCACCGCGATGCCCGCGAAGGACGGAACCCCAAGACCGGCGACATCGTCGCGGTGTCGGCCAAGAAAGTGCCGTTTTTTAAGGTGGGTAAAGAACTTAAGCTGCGCATAGGCTGCGGCTTCGTTGACGGCTCTCTGAGCAGTGAACGGCAGGCGGCTGAGTCGCTGGGCGCCGAACTCGACTCCGGGTCCGGCTTTCCCGCCGTCTGACCGGGCGCGCGTGAGAGTACTCTGGGCTCCTTGGCGCCTGGCGTACGTCGAGAAGGACGAGCGCGGGGACGGTTGCATATTCTGTGACAAGCCGCGGCTTGAGGGCGACGGCGAGCGCAGGGAAAGTCTCGTACTGTACAGCGACGAGCACGCGAGCGTCATAATGAACCGCTACCCCTACGCGAACGCCCACCTTATGGTGGCGCCGCGCGAGCACACAGCCGACTTCGCGAGACTTCCGGTGGATGCCGCGGCGTCCCTCAGCTCGGTGTTGCAGAAGGCAGTTGCAGTTCTCGACAAGGCGTACTCTCCCCAGGGCTTCAACGTGGGCCTCAACCTCGGCCGCTCGGCCGGTGCGGGGATAGATGGCCACATGCACTGGCACGTAGTACCGCGCTGGGAAGGCGACACCAACTTCATGCCCATGCTCGCCGATTGCCGGGTGTTGCCCGAGCATTTAGACGAGGCCTACGAACGCTTGCTGCCGTTGTTCGCTACCGGTGTTTGATTGAAGGAATAAGATCCAGTGAAAATACTCAGGACAGTTTTTTACAGCGTGCTTTTCCTCGCGGCGGTGATGATAGCAACTTCGAACTCCGAGGTGGTACAGGTGGTCTACTTGCCTGCTCTGCCGTTTTTGCCTCGCCCGGATGGGGCTGCGGTGGGCATGCCGCTTTTTGCCGTCATCCTGGGTTCGATTCTCATCGGCGTGTTGGTCGGGGGGCTGGGCGCGCTGCTCGAAAACACGCGCGCGCGGGTCAGGGTGCGTTCGCTTGAGAGGGAGCTGGATCGGGTCTCGTCTCGCACCAATGGCGGCCAGGTTTCCCGTGTTCGTGGCAGCGCTGACCTTGATCCAGACGACGACGAAGAGGCTTACTGACAGCTTCGCTTCTGATTACCGTGGTGCGCGGGATACCCGCCCCTACCGGTCCGCGGCGTCTTTGCAGCACCAATGTACAATAAATATACTCCCCGGGTGGCCGCTCCGACTACACTGGGGCAACCCGCAGAGTCGGGTTGGGCGTCGCGCAGTGTTCGCGACGAAATGCGGGCCAGCCTGGAGGCCCTGAAGGAGGTCGGACGGGTTACGGCCAGGGGTATACGACTGAATACCTTCATGCTCGACGACAGCCCGGCACTACGCGCTTTTGTTGAGAAAATGACGGCCGCCAACCGGGGCAGGGCGTTTTATATGGCCCCAGGCCAGCTGGGCAAATTCCTGTTGGTTGACTACGTGCGCCGCCGTCGCAAGATTCTCTGAGTGTCGTCCGCCGCTCTTCCTAACGACGTGAAACTCACTCCCGTCATGCGCCAGTACCTTGAGATCAAGGCGGGGCATGAAGACGCGATTCTGTTCTTTCGGCTGGGCGATTTCTACGAGATGTTTTTCGATGACGCCGAGCGCGCCGCGTCTATTCTCGATATCACCCTGACCACGCGCAATCGTAACGACCCCAACCCCATCCCGTTGTGCGGCATACCCTATCACTCGGCGCGGCCCTATATCGCTCGGCTGCTGGAAGCGGGAGTAAAGGTCGCCGTGTGCGAACAGGTCGAACTGCCGGGCGCGAGCCCCGGGCCGGTAAAACGAGAGGTGCGCAGGGTCATCAGCCCGGGTACGAACCTGGACGAGGACAGCCTCGGCGCCGACAGTTCTAATTTCCTGGCAGCGGTGTACGGCAAAGCCTCGGCGTGGGGGCTGGCCTGGATGGATTTCTCGACCGGTGAACTCGAGACGACCAGGGGGTCAGGACTCGAGCCCCTCAGGGATTCACTGTTTGCCGTCGGACCCAGCGAGATCCTGGTAGAAGACGACAGTGTCATGGACACTTCCGGTTTTGGTGTAGAGGGCTGCATGATTACCGAAGTCGTGGCAGCCCCCAGTGTTGCAAGCGGCACTCACGAGCTTCCCGAGGACTCGGCGGCGGCTACGGCGATGCTGCTGGCTTACGCCGACCGCAGCCAGGCGGGCCACACTGGGCACCTTCGGCCCGCGAGGTATAGCGACCCTACGGCCGGCGTGGCTCTCGACGTGGCGACCCGCCGCAACCTCGAACTCACCCGGTCACGTGAAGGCGGGGGGCGCGCCGGTACACTGCTGGAGGTGATCGACGGTTCTGTCACCGCCATGGGCAGAAGGTTGACCGCGAGGTGGTTGGAACAACCGCTGGGCAACCTGGCGGACATCGGGCACCGCCTCGACGGCGTGGAATTGTTTGTCGAGGATTACGCGTTGCGTGATCTTTTGCGCGAAACCCTCAAGGGCCTGGGAGATCTAGAGCGCCTGTGTGGCCGGCTTGGCTCGCGCACCGCTGGCCCCCGTGACCTCCTCCGCGTGGCGGCCTCGCTCGAGGTAGTGGCCAAGGTCGCCAGCCTGCTCGGCGACCGACAGCTACCCGGCTCCCTCGCGGATGTTCTCCCTGGGATGGATTCGCATTCGGGCACGGTGGCGTTGTTGCGGCGTGCGCTGTCCGACGAAGTTGCCGCCGCTGCCAACTCGGGCGGATTCATACGTGACGGTTACAATGACGAGGTAGACCGGCTGCGCGCGGTGAGCCGGGACGGCAAAGGCTGGATCGCTGCGTTTGAGAAAAGTGAGCGCGAAAGCACGGGTATCAACGGGCTTAAAGTGGGCTACAACCGGGTGTTCGGATACTACCTGGAGGTAAGCCGCGCCAACCAGGACAGGGTGCCCGGCAACTACGAACGCAAGCAGACCCTCGCCAACGCTGAGCGCTACGTCACCCCGGAGTTGAAAGAGCGGGAGGCCGAGGTCCTCGGGGCAGAGGAGCGAGCGCAACGGCTCGAAGCTCACCTCTTCGAAGAGCTCTTAAACGAACTCGACGACGCGCTGGCTGGACTGTCGGCCTGCGCCCGTAGCGTGGCCGTTATCGACGCGCTCGCGGGATTCGCGGAGGTCGCCCATCGCAAATCTTACTGCCGGCCGGAGCTGCACCTGGGCAGGGAGCTGAGCATCCAGGAAGGCCGTCATCCCGTGGTTGAGAATTCCTGTGCGACACCGTTTGTCGCCAACGATTGCAGGCTCGGCGGCGAGACTGGTCTCATGGTTATTACCGGTCCCAACATGGCGGGTAAGTCGACCTACCTGCGACAGGTGGCCCTGCTGACTCTCATGGCCCACTGTGGTTGTTATGTCCCGGCCGCTTCGGCACGGGTGCCCTTGGTCGACAGAATTTTTACGCGGATCGGGGCCAGCGACGATCTCGGCGGAGGTAGGTCAACCTTCATGGTCGAGATGACCGAGACCGCTGCGATACTCGACAACATGACCGACCGCAGCTTGGTGGTGCTCGACGAGATTGGCCGTGGCACTTCTACCTTTGATGGCATCTCCATTGCCTGGGCGGTGGCCGAGGCAATGGTCAGGAAAGGCGTCAAGACGCTGTTTGCTACTCACTACCACGAGCTGGCTGCCCTCGCGGGAAAACACGACGCGGTGGCCAACCACTCTGTCGCCGTGCGCAGGCACAAGGGCAAGGTGGTGTTCCTTTATCGCATCGTCGCGGGGGCGGCGAGTGGTAGTTATGGCATCGAGGTTGGAAGGCTGGCCGGGCTGCCGGTGGAAGTCACCGACCGGGCCCGCGAAATTCTCGACGGTTTTGAAACCGGCGAGGGGCCGCTGGCGGGCTTGCAGAACGGGCAGCTGGGATTGTTTACGCAGGCCCCCGCGGCAGCCGTAACGGGTGAGAATGATGAGTTACTACGCGAACTTTCCGATCTTGACACCGACACGATAAGTCCGCTGGAGGCACTGAAAATACTCGCGGGGCTTGTCCGAGGGTACCGAAACAGGGAATAATGGACGGCTTGGGTGCTGGAGGCTGTGTTGATGAGGGGTAAGGGCAGGGTACTCGCATTGGTCCTGGCGGGCGGGCTGGTGGCGGTGTGGACTGCGGCGGCGGCAGCGGCGGGCGTTGAACGGGTGCGTTCGGCCTCGACCGCAGACTCTACACGGGTGGTCATAGACCTCAGCGCCTCGGTTGATTTTACCTACGCCACGCTGCGCCCCGACAGCAAGGGACGCTGGCCGTTCAGGGTCTACATTGACCTCAAGGAGGTCTCCAACGGCAACGCCATAGACACTTCGCGCGTATCGGCCGATGCGCGGGTGAGCCGGATACGGGCCGCCCAGTTCAGCGATGACACCGCTCGCGTGGTCATTGATTTAAAGATGCCTGTCAAGGTTACGGTGGGCTCCTTGCGCTCGGCCGCTGGTTCGCCCGCACGGGTGTACATCGACCTGCAGACAGAACCCGGAGGGGGGTCTCCAGCTCCAGCCGTCCAACGTTCTGTCGCAGCTGCGACCCGGAAACCGTTGGCGATAAAGAAACCTGCGATCGTAAAGAAACCGGTGGCAGTAGAGAAGCCGGCGGTAGTCAAGAACCCAGTGCCGCTGATCAGCAATACGCCGAAGCTGGTCGCGAGTAAGCGCAAGGTTCATATCGTGCTGGACCCCGGCCACGGCGGTCGCGACCCGGGTGCTCTCGGAAGCTTTGGCATGCGGGAGAAGGAAGTTACCCTCGACATCTCGCGTCGGGTCAGGGACCTGCTCGTTCGTAACGGCCTGGCCGAGGTGACACTCACCAGGAGTAGCGACCGGTTTGTATCACTGGAGGGGCGAAAGGACTTTGCCAACGGTCGCAAGGCTGACCTTTTTGTCTCGATACATGCGAATTCCAGCACCACCAAGGGGCTGCACGGGGTGGAGACTTACACGCTCGACAACTCTAACAACCGGGCTATCCTGAGGCTCGCGAAGGCAGAAAACGGCGTGGGGCAGTTGATAAAAGACGATGTCTCGGGGGCGGATACAGACCTGAAGTACATCCTGTCCGATCTCGTTCAGACCGGAAAGGAAGCCGAGTCGGTGGTTCTCGCGGGTGCATTGCAGTCGAGTGTGTTGCGCAATCTCGGTCGCCACTACGGTACCATTCACTCCCTGGGCGTGAAGAAGGGGCCGTTTCTGGTACTCGACGGTGTTTTCATGCCCTGCGCTCTGATCGAGGTCGGGTTCCTTTCTCACAAGACCGAAGGACCGCGCCTGGGTGCTGCGGTGTACAGGCAGATGTTAGCGGAGGGCATCTACGATGGCCTGCGGGAGTACCTGTCTGATGAAAGGGTTGCCAGTCTGCGCTAGCATCCGACCATAAGTCGTGCCGGATAATTCAAACGAGACATCCGCTTCTCCCGGACGCACCACGCTTCTGCCTTCGCCATTGGCGGTGAAGGAAAAACTCTCGGATATAGCCAGGAACTATGTCCACGCGGTGCGAGAGGAGCTTGAAGTTGATCACTGGGGCGGTGCGTCCGGTGTTGATACCGCGACACGCTACGCCACCGCCATCGACAACCTTGCGCGCTTTCTTTTTGAAGCGGCCACAGCCCGCTACGCTCGACGTTACGGTCGTGGTACCCGCAGCTGCGCGGTTATTGCCCAGGGCGGGTATGGGCGCAGCGAGATGTGTCCTGGCTCGGACGTGGACCTGTTGGTTCTGTACGGCAACCGTGTCGATGCCTACGTTGAGACCGTCACCGAGACCCTGCTGTATTCCATGTGGGATGCCGGCCTGCAGGTCGGGCACGCGGTGCGAAACTGCGGTGAATGTGTGCGCCTGGCCGCGGGTGACCTGACTATACGTACCGCTTTGCTGGACGGCCGCTTTGTGAGTGGCAGTACCGAGCTTGGCGCCCAGTTTACCGAGGTGGTGCAGGACGTTCTGACCCAGCGCGACGTTGGCCCCTTCATCGAGGCCAAGCGAAGGGAGAACGAGGCCCGCCACGCGCGCACGGGCGGGTCGGTGTTCATGCTCGAGCCCGATATCAAGGAGGGCCGCGGGGGCTGTCGCGATCTTCACACCCTGCTGTGGATCACCCGTACGCTGAGGGGCGTATTGTCCTTTGAGGACATGGAAGAGCGGGGGATACTATCGGCGGATGAACTTGAAGGCCTCCTTGCCGGGCGTGAGTTTCTGCTCCGGGTGCGCCACAGCCTGCACTTCCTGTCGGGACACAAGCAGGACAAAATGGGCTTTGATCTGCAGGAGCAGGTGGCCGAACGCTTTGGCTTCGAAGGTGACGACAACAACAGCGCCGCCGACCTCTTCATGCGAGACTACTACGGGCACGCGGCGCTGATAGCGCGCACCACTGACGACATAATTGACCGCACGACGGCCGTGGACGAAAAACCGGGGCTGGTCGAGCGCCTGGTTCGCAGGCGAGTCGAACGCGGGGTGACGGTGTCGGGTGATCGCCTGGTCCTGGAGGAATCGATACTCGACGCAGACCCCCTCAACCTCGTGCGGGTGTTTCACATTGCTCAGCGCAAGGGCGTTACGTTGTCTTCGTCCGGCAGGATGGCTGTCAGGCGCAGGCTAGAGCAGCTGGTCGGCGATGCCGGTCCCCCGCCCGGGGCTTTTGGTGCGTTTCTCGATGTGTTGCACTGGGAAGGAGGGGTCTATGACACGCTGGCCGAGATGAACTCGGTGGGAGTCCTGGGAAAACTACTGCCTGAATTCGGCCGCCTCTTCTGCATGGTGCAGCGTGATTACTACCACGTCTACACGGTAGACGAGCACTCCTTGATGGGTGTCCGCGAACTAGAACTGCTGCGCGACGGGGAGTACGAAGAACTCAGCCCCTTGTTGACCGGTGCGATGAGATCCTGCGATGACCCGTCGATTCTCTACCTCGCGATGATGTTCCACGACGCCGGCAAGGGCTACGGTTCGGACCACGACGAACGCGGAGCGAAGATGGTGGTTGGCATTGCCGAGCGGCTGGGCCTCGACCAGGACCAGTCGGCTACGCTGCAGTTCCTCGTGAGGAATCACTTGTTGATGTCAGACCTCGCCCAGCACCGTGACGTGGGAGATCCCGACCTCGTGGCCGAGTTCGTGGCCCAGGTGGGCTCGAGAAAACTCCTGCGCGACCTTTACCTGGTGACATTTGCCGACATGAAGGCCGTGGGGCCAAAGGTCTGGACGAGCTGGAAAGACAACCTGCTTGCCGAACTGTACATGCGGGCGGTGGACGTGATGGACAAGGGGCTGGCGTCTGAGAACGACGCCGAGGCGCGTGTTGAGCGCAGCTGCCAACGGGTGGCTGCGAGGGCGGTGCCTGGCCCCGAGCGCGAGAGTATTGAACATTTTCTCTCGACCATGCCCCAGTCCTACCTGATCTCTACCCCCGAGGAGACGATCTACGATCACTGGCTGATGTACGAGCAGAAGGGCGGGGCGTCTTTTCGGTCCGGGGTGGTGCACTTTCCGGAACGAGAGCTCACCGAGTTTACAGTATGTACCCCCGACCGCCCGGGGTTGTTTGCGAGCATTACCGGTGTGCTTTCTGCCGCGGGCCTGAGCGTGGTCGGCGCGCGCATAGCGACGTCAACGGAAGGAATAGCGCTCGACGCCTTTCAACTCGACCACGAAGAACCCGAAGCCGACCCTGCCTACGAAGTCCAAGAAAAATTGTTGCCCACTCCTATGGATCCAGTCACCTGGAAACAAGTTCGCGACGACCTTGATTCGGTGCTCAAGGAGCAGGCCGATGTGGGTGAGATCGTTGCCGCCGGGTTGAAGCGGCCCGTTCTGTCCAGCTCGGCGGGTGGGCGCGCCATTGAGCGGGTTGAACTGGACAACGACGTTTCAAGAGACCACACGGTCATCGACGTGTATGCCACCGACCGGTTCGGCCTGCTATACCGTCTGGCGAGGACCTTCCAGCAGCTGGGTCTGACCGTCCACCTGGCGCGCGTGTCCAACTACGCTTTGCAGGCCCGTGATGTTTTTTACGTGACCGATATCGACGGTCGAAAGATTCTCGACGAGGGCCGTCTCGAGTCTCTACGCTCGGCGGTACTGGTGGCCGCCGAGGGAGGGGCTGTTGACCAGCGGCAGGGGCGGCCGGGCAAAGAGAGGAGAGCGTCGTGAGAACCCGACCTCCGTCTCCTGTGCAAGCCCGCGAGCCCATCCGGCGGTCGGGCCCGATTGCGCTGGGTACGGCGGTGGATGTGTACGTGGATCACCTGGCCGCCGAGAAGGGGCTGGCGATAAACACGGTGGAAGCCTACTCGCGCGACCTGCGGGCTTTCCTGTCAGGCCTGAGCGACGGCGCCACGAGGGACGCGGCCGGTATCAGCCGTGAAGACACGGTGGCCCACCTCGAGATCATGTCGAGGAGGGGCAGCTCAGCATCGTCCCGCAACCGGGCCCTGTCGGCCTTGCGCGGCTTGTTTGCTTACCTGTCGGCCGAGGGCTGGATCGAGTGCAACCCCATCCGTGATCTTTCGCCGGCGAAGAAAACGTCGATCCTGCCCCGACCCTTGAGCGTGGCGGATGTAAACCGATTGCTGGCTGAGACCGAGGGGGACGACCCCGCCTCGCTGCGTGACCGGGTTATGCTCGAGCTCGCCTATGGCTGTGGTCTGCGGGTTTCGGAACTGGCCGGGCTGCAGAAGGCGGGCGTCGACCTTTCGCGGGGCGTAGTGACCGTGACCGGCAAGGGAGCCAAGCAGCGGTCGGTACCTATGGGATCGGAAGCAGTGCGGGCGCTGCAGCGCTATCTCACTGTCGCCGGCGATTCGCGCTATATTTTTCCCGGACGCAAGAGTGGTTCGGTCAGCCGCCAGGCCTTGTGGAAACGTCTCAAGGCCGTGGCCTTGCGCGCCGGAGTGGCGGCGGTGCGGCCCCACCTGTTGCGCCACAGTTTCGCGACCCACCTGCTCGAGGGCGGGGCCGACCTGAGGTCTGTGCAGATGATGTTGGGCCACGCCGACCTCTCTACCACCCAGATATACACCCACGTGGCCGGCCGTCGATTGAGAGAGGTTCATGAAAAACATCACCCCAGGTCGGGTAAACGCCACGAGCGTGGCTTGTAACCGCCCCTCGTTGGGCCATTATAGCCCCTTCTTTAGCGGATGAACTTTGATGTTGCAGACGCCGCCCTGTGGGTGCTTCCGGTCCTTTTTTCAGTGGTGTGCCACGAGTACGCCCATGGCCGGGTCGCGCTTAAGTACGGGGACGATACAGCCTCCCGCATGGGCAGGCTGACCCTCAACCCCCTGGCCCATATTGACCCGGTGGGTACGGTGCTCATGCCGGCAATGTTGTTCGCGATTGGTTCTCCGTTTTTGTTCGGCTACGCCAAGCCGGTGCCGATTTCCTGGCAGCGCCTGCGCAACCCCGCCCGAGACATGGTCTACGTTGCCGCCGCCGGCCCGGCCATGAACTTTGCCCTCGCCGCTCTTAGCGCGGTGCTGCTGGGTGTCCTTGTCGGACGCGCCGACTACGGGTTCGCGCTCGACGACCAATCTTTTGCCATGGCGAGGCCGCTGGCGATCATGGCCCAGCGCAGCATGCTGATAAACGTCGTGCTGGGAGTGTTCAACCTTCTCCCGATACCACCGTTGGATGGTGGCCGAGTGGCAGTAGGCCTGCTACCGGCTGGCCCGGCTACGGCCCTGGCAAGGCTGGAGCCCTTCGGTTTCCTGGTCGTGTTCGGGCTGCTCGCTACTGGTACTCTGAGTATAATTCTTGGACCGATGGTGTTTGGTATCATCGAGTTACTGAGTTTCATGGTGGGGCTGGGGTAGGCACGGTGGCTGCGAAGACAAAGACAAAAGGTGTTGTGGTATCGGGTATGCGGCCCACGGGGAGCCTGCACCTGGGTCATCTCAACGGGGCGATTCACAACTGGCTGGAACTGCAGCAGGGCTTCGAGAGCTTTTTCTTCGTTGCTGACTGGCACGCGCTGACGACCGAGTACAAGGATCCTTCGGGTATAAAGGCCAGTACAGTGGCCATGGTCCTCGACTGGCTCGCGGCCGGGTTAGACCCCGACAAGGCTACGATCTTCAACCAGTCGAGCGTTAAGCAACACGCCGAGCTGCACCTGCTGCTCGCCATGATAATCCCGGTGCCCTGGCTGGAGAGGGTGCCCACTTACAAGGAACAGCAGCAGCAGCTCGAAAACCGAGACCTGTCGACTTACGGTTTTCTGGGCTACCCCTTGCTGCAGGCGGCCGACATCCTGGTCTACGGTGGCGATCGTGTTCCGGTGGGCGAAGACCAACTGTCGCACGTTGAACTCACGCGCGAGGTGGCGCGGCGCTTCAATCGCTACTACGGCGAGGTTTTTCCCGAGCCGAAAGGGCTGGTTGTAAAGGCAGCCCGCGTACCCGGCACCGATGGCCGTAAAATGAGCAAGAGTTACGGCAATTCGGTGGGCTTGGCGGACAGTGAAGAGGATATTACTGCCCGGCTGTCGCGCATGAAAACCGACACGCGCAGGCAGCGCAGGACCGACCCCGGTGTGCCCGAGGAATGCCCGGTCTACGAGCTGCACGAAATCTATTCCAGCGAAGAGGAGCGCAAGGAGGTTTCGGAGGGCTGTCGCAGCGCTTCTATCGGCTGCCTGGACTGCAAGAAGATAATGATTGGCCACGTGCTCGAACAGTTGCGTCCGATACGTGAGCGTCGTGAAAAACTTGCTACTAGCAGTGGGCTGGCCGACGAGGTGCTCGCCGCCGGAAATGAACGTGCCCGGCAGAAAGCGGAGAGTACGATGACCAGGGTACGGGCGGTGATGGGGTTGGCATGAAAGTAGACTCCTACAGGGTTAACATGGATGCCTTCGAGGGGCCCCTGGACCTCTTGCTCCACCTCGTGAAGACCAACGAGGTAGACATCTACCATCTTCCGCTCAGTGATATAACCGACCAGTACCTGGCCTACCTCGAAATGTTCGAGGAGCTGGACCTTGATGTAGCGGGGGAGTATCTCCTGATGGCCGCCACCTTGATGCACATCAAGTCGCGGTTGTTGCTGCCCCGTGACGACGAGGATGAGGAAGAAGAAGAAGATCCGGTACAGGATCTCGTAGGGCAGCTGGCCGAGTACCAGCGCTACCGCGAGGCAGCCGATACGCTGCGTGACAGGGCGTTGATTGATAGGGATGTTTTTCGCCGCGCGGCTTCACCACCGCCGCGCAACGAGGCCGAGGACCCTGGTTTTGCCCAGGTCGAACTTCCCGACCTGCTCGAGGGCCTCAGGCGCGTGCTCGCGCGCGCGGCTGCGCGCATACCCCACCTCGTGGAGTCCGAGGAGTACCACGTCGCAGACGCGGTTCGGGAAATGCTGGGTCGGCTGGACGAGGTCGAGAGCCTCACTTTTGACGAGCTGTTCGGCGACAGCCCCACCCGCGGGCTCGTTATCGCCACGTTTATCGGTCTCCTGGAGTTGATGAAGATGGGCATTATTCAGGCTATGCAGGACGAAGGGTCGCCGGAGATCCGCGTGAGCTCGACGGGGCACGATCACGACGATCGGTTGTACGCGTTGCTCGATACCTATGGACCCCGGGCCCACGAGAAAGAAGGCAACGATGCGGAAGTTGAAAAGGAGCAACAGCTTGATGGCTGAAGAAAGCACGATAGAAGAACTTAACCCTGGAGAAAGCGGGCCGGCGGATGTGTCTGCAGAAGATGTGCCGGTTGAAGAGGACGCCACGTTGAAGGGCGATGAAGCCGGGACCGGGGACGACTCGCCGTCCACTCAAGGGAGTTGGCCGGTAGACCGCCTTAAGCCACTGGTAGAGGCCCTTGTCTTTGCCTCCGGCGAAGCCATCAACGCTGGCCGCTTGGCCAAGGCCGTGCGCGGTGCCAGCAGGCAGGAGGTTACCGCGGCGCTGCAAGAGTTGCAGGCTGAGTGCGAGGCGAGGGGGGTGCGGCTGGTCGAGGTGGCTGGAGGCTGGCAGTACCGTACCGCGGCCGAGCACGCCGAGCCGGTGCGGCGCCTGTTCAAGGAGCGGCCTTATCGCTTGAGTCGAGCTGCGGTTGAGACACTCACCGTGGTAGCCTACAAGCAACCGACTACCAGGCAGGGCATAGAGGGAGTGCGCGGGGTAGACAGCGGGGGCGTGCTCGAGAACCTCGTCGAGAAACGGCTGATCCGTATCGCGGGTCGCCTGGATGTTCCGGGACGACCCCTGGTCTACGAAACTACAAAAGACTTCCTCGAGTTGTTCGGATTGAAGGACCTGGCAGCCATGCCGCGCCTGGCCGAACTTGGAGACGAAATGCTGATGTTGGCGGATAAGGCGGAGTTTGAACAAGGGGCTGCCGACGAGGCGGCGGTGCTGCCGCTGGAGCCCGGCGACGAGGTAACCGACGATGCGCCTCCTGCCGGCACGGTTTCAACCGAACAGGCGACCGAGAGCGATGACGAAATCAAAGAAACCTCTGAAAAAGACTGACCCTGCGGAGAAGGGAGGCTCTGGCGGCCGGCTGCGGCTGCACGTCTACATAGCGCGGGCTGGTATCGCCTCGCGCCGTGAAGCCGAGAAAATGATGCTCTTGGGCGATGTCACGGTCAACGGCAAGGTCATCACCGAACCCGGCAGCACGGTTCTGCCTGGAAAGGATCACGTCAAGGTTAACGGTCGGTTGATCGCGGGGCCTCACCGGCTGGAGTACTACGCTTATCACAAGCCAACCGGCTGCGTGTCGACGATGAAAGACACGCGCGGGCGTTTCTGCATCGGCGACGTGGTGCAGACCCTGGGTAGCCCGGTGGTTCCCGTGGGGAGGCTTGACCTTAACAGCAGCGGCTTGCTGCTTCTGACCAACGATGGCGAACTCGCGGTCCGTCTCATGCATCCGTCCTACGAGATCGAAAAAGTCTACCGCGTAAAAGTAAACCCGCCGCCGAAGCAGAGGCAGCTCGACAGGTTGCTCAACGGCGTGTCGCTGGGTGACGGCATGGCGAGGGCCGAGCGTATAAGGCGAGTGGGACGTGGCGAGACCAAGGTCTGGCTCGAAGTAACCGTGGCCGAGGGACGCAAGCACGTGGTTCGCAGGATGATGGAAGAGGTGGGCTTGAGGGTGGACAAACTCAAGCGCGTAGTAATGGGTCCACTCAAGCTCGGACGGCAGGTTATCGACTCGGTACGCCGCCTTGAGCACAAAGAAATCAAAGCCCTGCGGGCCGCTGCGGACCTTGACTGATTGACTTTCCCTCCACCCGGCCCTAATCAAGGTTCGCGGGGTGGAGCAGTCTGGTAGCTCGGCGGGCTCATAACCCGCAGGTCGAGGGTTCAAATCCCTCCCCCGCACCCACCCGCTCTTCCTGTCGCTTCTCTCTCGGTTTTCTCCTGGCTTTTGCGTTCGTTTGCCGGGGCAAGAAACTCAAACTCGACTCTGCAGTGGCGGCTGCTTTTACCCTGGTCAATCTTGATTCGACGGGTACCGGTTTCGATGATCCGATGGTAGTCGCCCCGGTCGGTGGCAACACGGGCACCTGGGTCGGCGAGTAGGCCACTATTTTTGCTACAAGGCCAAGGACGCGAAGACGACGCCGATGCAGGCCAAGTTCGTGAGCTCGGACATGCTGGCCAACAACGCGATGGGGCAGGGTCAGCTTACCTTCAAGAAGCCCTCGTTGCTCTGTCTGCGGACGACGCCGGTAGACATCGGTACTCCCTGGGCGAGGTCCTGGCTTGGAGGATCAGGCGGGGGGCCTGGCGTGGAGCCGGGCCCGGTCATCCCACGGCCGACAGGAGCGGAGGTAGTATATCGCTGATCGAACCGCGAAGTATGGCGTGTGCGATCTCGTCCATACCCGTAGCTTCGCCGTTGATTATTACCACCCTGGCGCCTGCTTCCCTTGCCGTGGGGACAATTCCGGCTATGGGATAGACCGTCAGCGTGCTGCCGATCGCGAGCATTAGATCACAGTCGAGGGCCGCACGCTGGGCTCGTGCCAGGTCTTCCTCGACCAGTCCCTGCCCGAAGCTGATCGTGGCCGACTTGAGTATGCCGGCGCACAATGGGCAGGCAGGGTCGAGCTCGCCCGCGCGCACCCTGTCAAAGGTGGTCTCTATGTCGGTCCTGTCGCCGCAGGCCATGCAGATCGCCTCGCGCATCGTGCCGTGGATCTCGATGACCTTGTCTGCGGAATTACCCGCCTGCTGGTGAAAGCCATCTACATTCTGAGTCACCAGGGCGAGCAGTTTGCCGCTCAGCTCGAGCTCAACCAACGCGTTGTGCCCGGCGTTGGGTTCTCGCTCTGTTCCCATCTGCTCAAGTTTCCACTGCCAGGCTTTTTTCCTCACCTCGGGATCGGACATGTAGTTGTCGATGGTGGCCATCTTTTCGGCCTCGGGGTCTCGGGTCCACAAGCCTTGTGGACCTCGAAAATCAGGGATACCGGAGGCAGTGGAAATGCCCGCGCCGGTAAGAACGGCGACGCGTTCAGCATCGGAAATCCAGTTTCTCACCGTATTAAAGCGCTGATGAGCATCCACGGGGAAAATCACATCACAGTCGTCTTGCGAAATCCTGCCCGGGTGGTCGGTATTGCCTTGACCGAGATGGTTCGAGTTGGATAACTTACTTGTAACGGCTTCCTAACAGCGCGGTAAAGGAGAAAAACATGGCAGCTAACTCATCACTCGAGAACAGGCTTGGCGAGATCAGCAAGGACCGGCGGCTGACCCTGGTGGACTTGTCTGATTTGACGGGGATTTCTTACTCGACAGTCAGGCGCATGGTTGTAGAGGGGACAGACCCGCCACTGGGCAACGCGCTGTCTATGAGCCGTGTGCTGGGGCTTCCTTTGAGAGAGCTCTACTGCATTGCGACGGCCCACGAAGAGCTGGTTGCGCTTGGGAAGGTCGGCCTTGCCTTTGACGGGCCGCTGCTGGCCGCGGGTGTGGCCGGGGCGGGGCTCTATATGAACGGAGCCGGCAGTGCTGGCGATTGCTGAGAATCACGGATTCTAGGGTTACAGGTGGTTAGTCGACCAAGGGGGGGGGACCTTGGGTTTGATGGGAAAGCGGAAGGGGAGAGGAGTAATAATATGCCGGGTACAACAGTTACAAATCTGATTTCGAAGATGCTGTACGATCGCGGTTGGACTGACGGCGAGCTCGCGAGACGCACCGGCTTATCGCGGCCGCGCATCAATCGCCTGAAGAACCGCAGGGCTCAACCCTCGGTTCGCGAAGCGCTGCTGCTCAGTGACGCGCTGGGTGTTGAGGTCGAGCAACTTTTCAGCCTTGAGCAAGCGTCGGAAGATCTGCTCATGGCGGTTCCGCTCGCATCGTTCCGCTCGCACAGCGGATAGTGTTCATCTGATCGCGCTTTTTTGATCCGGGTTTCCTGGAGACAGTCCGGGGATCTCGTTGCTGGGTGCCGGCGGGGTTCCGGTGGGGGGTTCCCACTTGATCGGATGGCAGCTATGCTGCCGCTCATGATTCGTTTGGCGTTAGGTTCCATCGCTCTTGCCTTGATATTACTTCCACCTGTTGCGCTGGCCGCGCGCGAGCCCTGCGAGTTGAATGACTCCCAACGTCTACCCTGGTTTGGCGATCTTCACGTTCACACCGCGTTGTCCCTGGACGCGGCGACGCAGGGCACGCGAGGGCGGCCGGTTGACGCCTACCGTTTCGCACGTGGGGGTACGCTCGGCATCCAGCCCTACGATGCTTCGGGCGCGCCGATGAGAGAGATAACGCTGGAGAGGCCTTTGGATTTCGCCGCGGTTACCGACCACGCCGAGCTGTTCGGTGAGCTCAGAATCTGCGAAACGCCGGGAATGGCGGGGCACAATTCGTTCGTGTGCCGATTGTTTCGCCACTGGCCCCGGGCTGCTTATTACCTGATGAACAACAAGGCGATGGCTTCTGAGAGCCCGAAACGCTTCGGGTTCTGTGGCGAGGATGCCGGTGGCTGCAAACGGGCGATGTTGAGTAGTTGGAGCGAGGTCCAAGCGGCAGCCGAGCAGTATTACGATCGCAGTTCGGCCTGTTCTTTTACCAGCTTCGTCGGCTACGAGTGGACCGGAAGTCCCAACGGGAGGAACCTGCATCGGAACATTATTTTTGGTAGTTCCGAGGTGCCCGGCGAGCCGGCCAGCTATGTTGACGCGCCTTCGCCGCGGCTTTTGTGGAACGCGCTCGAGCGTGACTGTCTCAACACCGGCAAGGGCTGCTCGGTCGTCTCCATTCCCCATAACTCCAACTTGAGCGGTGGGCTGATGTTTCCCACAGAAGGGCCCGACGGCGAAGCCATGACAGCTGACTATGCTAAGCGACGCGCGGATTTTGAACCGCTGGTCGAGATGATGCAGCACAAGGGCGACTCGGAGTGCCGTATAGGAGCTGGCGAGGCTGACGAGTACTGCGGGTTCGAAAAACTGCCCTACGATGATTTCATTGGCAACACGTTTCCCTGGTTGAGGCGCGAGGCCGGGCCTATGAGTTTTGTCCGGAACGCTTTGCTGCACGGCCTTGTGGTCGAAGATTCAACAGGGCAGAACCCCTACCGCTTTGGTTTGATCGGCGGCACCGATACTCACCTCGCGGCAGCAGGCGCGGCCGAGGAGACCTCGTTTCCCGGCCACGGCGGCGCAGGTAAGCCCGCCGGCAGTGACCTCGCGCCGGGGCTACCCGACAATATAGAGAACAACCCCGGGGGCCTCGTGGTTCTATGGGCCGAAGAGAATTCGCGCCCCGCACTCTTTGCCGCGCTGCGAAGGCGTGAGACCTACGCGACCAGCGGTCCGCGTATTATCCTGCGGCTCTTTGCTGCTTGGGAACTCGCCGACGACATGTGCGAAGACGAGGGTTTTGCGCGGGAAGGTTACTCCTCCGGTGTGCCGATGGGAGGGGTTCTTGCATCTTTTCCCGGGGGGACGTCGGCGCCGGTGATTGCTGTCTCCGCGATGGCTGATCCTGGTACGGCGGCCCGGCCGGGCACCGGTCTGCAGGTCCTGCAGCTGGTAAAAGGCTGGCTGGGCAAGGATGGCAAGCCGCACAGCCGGGTAGTCGACGTGGCCGGGGATAGGGACAACGGTGCTCTTGTGGACACGGACAGCTGCGAGGCCTCGGGCCCCGGGTCGGGTAGCCTCTGCTCTGTCTGGCGAGACCCGGACTTCGATCCTTCCGTGCCCACTTTCTACTACGCCAGGGTAATAGAAAACCCTGTTTGTCGCTGGAGCACAGTGTTGTGCAATCAGGCCGACATCGACTGTGCTGCCGACGGGGAGATTGCCGAAGCTTACAGCGGCTGCTGCGATTCTTCATACCCCCGGGTTATACAGGAGCGGGCGTGGAGTTCGCCGGTGTGGTATAAGCCGGATTCACGAGGGACGTCCGCTCAGGCGAAAACAGGAGAAGCGAGATGATTGTCGTTACCAACCGAATTGCTGTTGCCAGTGGTTACGAAGAAGAGTTCGAGGACCGCTTTCGCAAACGGGCGGGCCTTATAGATAGCGAACCCGGTTTTATTAATAACCGGGTAGAGCGGCCGGTGCTCAAACGTTTCGATCACGCCAGCGGTGGCTGGACCGAGACCAGCGAACAACAGTACTACCTGGTGCAGACCACCTGGCGTAATGAAGAAGATTTCTGGAACTGGACGAGGAGCGCGTCCTTCCGGGAAGCGCACTCTAATCGACCACCGAAAGAGATGTTCGCTGCCCCCAATGTTCTCGAAATCCACGAGATCGTTCTCGATACGGATTCGCGCTCGGAGTAGTGGCTGCTTGCATGCGTCTTGTCCCCCGGTAGGGGGGGGGCAAACGCTACTGCGTGGCTTCGGGTTTTTCGAGTCATACCCTTTGTCCCCCCCCCTTAAGCGGGGGAGATTCCTTTTTTAGCTCGCGGATTCCTTCTTTGCCGCACTGAAGTCTGCCTAACTGGTTCTCAAGGACCCCACGGGCAATGAACCATCGATACCAGTTTTTCCTGGCGGCCGTGCTGCTGTGCGCGTTCGCCCAACCGGCGGCAGCACAGGTTCCCGTATCAAGTGCTGCTGAACTCTGCGCGCCAACGGCCGACCCCTGTGTTATTAACTCGCCCGTTGTGGTCGCTGCTGGTGCGGCGCTGGACCTGGGTAAGCGGACGTTACTGGTCTCCCCGGGAGGATCCCTGGAGTTCGGCGCTGGTATGGCAAGCGTTACCTGTGGCGAGTTTCGCCTCGAGACCCCTGGGGCGCTTGCGCTCAAGGCTCGCGGTTTCAGCGGTATTGGAGGACAGGTGACCGTCAGCGCCAGGCGCAGCTGTTCGCTGGCGAGCGCGTTGTTTTGCCTCGTTGACAGCGAGTGCCAATCGCAAGGCGCGGGCACATGTACGCTGGGCAGTGGAAATATCGTCATCGGTGGCCGAGTGGCGGGAAACGCACCCACGCCGGCATTTCTCTCCCTCGTGGCGGCCGGGGATGTAACGATAAGCGAGCTAATAAACCTCAACGGAACCACCACAGCTTCGGACGGGGGGACCTTGGACATCGTGGCCATTGGGAAGGTGGACGTGCTCGCCCGGATACAAGCCAGTTCCGGTGCCGATGGCAACGGAGGCGAATTGGTGATCGGCGCCGGCAGCAGCGTTAATCTTCTGGCCTTGGTAGATGTGAAGGGGGGAGATTTTGACGGTGGCCTCATCGACGTCAATTCGGGGGGCGACATAAACATAACAGCCAGCCTCCTGGCTTCTTCTGGGGCTGGCGAGGGTTTCGGTGGGGATATAACACTGAGTGCCAGTGGTGATATTTCAATGGACGGCGGCAGCGCCGCTTCACCGGTCGTACTTGATACCGATGGCCACGGGAGCGTCGGCATTGGTGGAGACGGGGGCAGCCAGGATCTTAGCGCTGGAGGAGATATCTACGTTGGTCCTTTTGTAAAACTCACCGCGAGTGGCGCTGCCCCTGACGGTTTCGGCGACTATCTAATGCTTGACGCTCTTGGATCACTGGTCGTTGATGGCGAACTCGTCGCCCGGGGTCGGGGGAGCCAGAGCGGAGGAGGCATCGTTGACCTCTTCGCGGGCATTGACCTCGTGCTGGGTTCGACCTCCCGGATAGACGTAGGTGGAAGCGGCGGCGGCGGTGACTCGCAGGCCGGGGCTGGAAGAGATGCCCGACTGGCCGGGGCAATCGATATAGGTTCCAGTTCTGGTGGAGGTATCGCAGATGTCACGGCGCTTCGTACGGTCGTCTTGTCAGGATCCTTTGTATCGGCGGGAGGTCTCGGAACACCGCCAGCCTTTATCAGCCTGGCTGCTTGTTCGCTGAGGCTTGAATCGGGGGCGGTCATAGACAATCCGGGGGCTGGCTCGCTCAACAGCTTGACGGGCTACGAGTCCATATACGTGGATACCGGCGCAAGTGTTATTTCCGGAGGCAACAACAGTCTCAATTATTCTGGCGCGGCACCGGTGGTGGAGGGGGTGGTTGTGCCTGCTGCTTTGCCCGTGGCTGTAGTTCCGCTTGGTGTCTGCGACACCTGCTCGGATGGGTTCCCGGGCTCCGCGGAAAGCTGCGATGACGGCAATCTTATAGCGGGTGATGGTTGCGACGCGGCCTGTCAGGATGAGGGTTGCACGGCGCAAACACCGGGCTATCCAGCGGCTGCCCTCTGTGATGACGGGAATCCCTGCACCGCGGATCGCTGTGTTCCCCTGCAGCACGTCTGCGAGCACGTGGATCCCTGTGACGATGGAATAGGCTGTACGGCTGATTCCTGTGTCGTTGCAGCGTGTGTTAATACGGTTTCAGATCAGGCTTGCGACGATGGCAACCCCTGTAGCGACGACGCTTGTTCCCCCTTGTTGGATTGCAGTTATCTCCCCAACACATTGGCCTGCGACGATGCTGATGAATGTACTTCGGGCGATTCCTGCAGCCTGGGCGTATGTTCGGGAAATGCGATTCCTTTCTGCCACGAGTGCGGCGATGGAATTGTGGACCTGGGTGAGCTTTGCGACAATGGTATTTCCGCCAACAGCGACATTCTAGCGGACGCCTGTCGCAACGATTGTTCGTTGGCCAGCTGCGGCGACGGGGTGACCGACAGCGGCGAGGCTTGTGACGACGGCAACGCGGATGACAGCGACGCCTGCCTGTCAACCTGCGTGCTGGCCAGTTGCGGCGATGGCGTAGTGCAGGCCGGCGTGGAGCAGTGCGATCGCGATGGATTGAACAACGACAGCCAGCCCGACGCCTGCCGCACCGATTGCTCGTTGGCCAGCTGCGGCGACGGCGTGACCGACAGCGGCGAGGCTTGCGACGACGGCAACGTGGATGACAGCGACGCCTGCTTGTCAACCTGCGTGCTGGCCAGCTGCGGCGATGGCATAGTGCA
>DUBO01000013.1:0-20458 GCA_012960245.1 Candidatus Binatota bacterium
GTACCCCAAGGCCATAACCACCCTGTTCCCGACCTGCTCGCGGCTTACTCCCTACCGCTACTACGCCAAGAGGGGGACGACTAACAATCTTCTCGTGTACTACTTCGGAGGTGGCGCGTGCTGGGACAACATCTCCTGCAACGTGGCGCAGACCTTCGCCCAGGCCATAGACGAATCCTATGATCCCGCGACTGGAAGCACCGGGTTCACGGATTTCAGCGATCCCTCCAATCCTTTTGCCGACTGGAACGTGGTGCTGATTCCCTACTGCACGGGCGACATTCACTGGGGTGACGCCTTCGGGGGGTATGGTGGCGGCGGTGGTGTTTACCACCATGGTCGACACAACGCGTCGCTGGTCGAAAAGTACGCACGCGAGCATTTCGTAAACCCCGACCGGGTGTTCGTTACCGGCTCGAGCGCGGGGGCCTACGGCGCTCTCCTGAACTCCGTGCCGCTGATGGAATTCATCTACCCAGCCTCTCACTTCGACGTGCTGGCTGATGCCGGCATTGGCGTGGCGGATCTGGCCTGGCAAGCCACCTACTTTCCAAATTGGGGGGTGGCGAAAACAGTGCCGGATTATGTGCCGGGGCTGGATGGTCCGGTAGAAGACTTGGTGATGTCGGACGTGTGGGCCGGCATAGCCAACCGTTATCCTGACCACCGGTTTGGCCAGTACTCAACAGCCTATGACTTCGTACAGGCCCAGTTCTTTCGCGCCATGGGGAATCCGGGTGATCCTCTCATCTGGGCGCAATGGTGGAACGAGGCCTGCGAATGGAACACTGAGGCCATGACAATTCTGGCTGATACGGAAGTGGCTGTGACCGGTGACAACTTCCGCTCCTACATTGGTGCCGGCACCCAGCACACGATCTGGTTCGGCGACAAGATATTCCACGACACCCATGGTGGCGTTCCAACGCTCGCCACCTGGATAGGGGATATGCTTGACGACGATCCAGCCTGGGCCAACGAGGCTTGCACGGACTGCAACATGATCAGCGTGTGTTCGGGTGGCGACAATTCGGGACAGGCCTGTGTGTCGGACATTGAATGTGTCGGTGGCGGAGTCTGCAGCGACGATCCGGCGCCGCCATCGCCGACCACCGAGTTTCCGGGCGGTGGGATTGTTAACTGCCCTGCTCCCTGAGCGGACACTACGCGGGCTACATTGACCGGGGCAATCCGGCTGGATGAAGGGCAATCCAGCCGGGGCACCCCCGATCGGGGGGGCAGTGGCGCGCAATGCGGTGCTCGTGCGCCTTACAGCCTTGACACAGGTGCCTTCCTGACCGCATTCTTATCGACAAGCCGCGCTTTGCGCGCGGCTACTACATACAAGACCAACCAGTAGGAGACCCCGACATGAAGAAGTTTTTCCCCATCGCTTTTGCCGCCGCCCTGGCCATGACCCTCACGGCGTTTGCCGGCCCCTCGTCGGCCGCTTACCCGGGCAACACCTGTGTAGCCAAGAAGATGGGCGCTGCGGGCAAGTTCTGCGCCTCGGTGCTCGGTGCCTGGAGCAAGAACGCCGATGACTCAGCGTCGCGCGACGCTGCCATCACCAAGGCCGCGACCAAGCTCGACGGCAGCTGGACCAAGTCGGAGACCAGCGCTGCCAAGAAGAACGTGGACTGCGCCGACACCACGGCCAGCTCTGCCGACATGCGCGTGTCGGTTGAAGCAGCGGCCGCGGCGTTGGCCGCCACCGTGCTCGACGGCGTGGACACGGGCGACAAGATCGACACCGGTTGTCGTGCAAAGATAAACAAGGCGGCTGCCAAGCTCTGCCAGGGCCTGCTCAAGTCCGAGAGCAAGTACATCAAGGACCTGCTCAAGGACAAGGACGGCACTGCGCTGGCGGCGGCCGTGGCCAAGGCCGAGGCCAAGTTCACCAAGCTGTATGACAAGTCGGTTGCCAAGGCGCTGGGCAAGGGAGTGACCTGCCCGTCGACGACCGACGGCGCGACTATCAGTGCTGCAGCCTCGGCTGCCGCCGACGAAGTGGTCACCGACACTACCGTGTCGCCCAACGTGTCCACCGACTGGACCACGATATCGGTGCCCGTGGCCAATGTTGAGTACCCGGCCAAGTACCCCAAGGCCATAACCACCCTGTTCCCGACCTGCTCGCGGCTTACTCCCTACATGTTCTTCGTCAAAAAAGGCACGGTCAACAACCTGGTGATGTACTACCAAGGTGGTGGCGCCTGCTGGGACAGCCTGTCGTGTAACCAACTGGGGATTTTTGGCGACACGGCCTCCGAGTCCGACAGCCCGGCGCTTATCGACACGGGCTTTGCCGATACGGACAACCCCGACAATCCTTTCAAGGATTGGCACCAGGTCTTCGTGACCTACTGCACGGGTGACGTTCACTGGGGCGATGCCTTCGGGGGTTATTCAGGCGGTGGCATTTATCACCACGGTCGGCACAACGCCTCGCTGGCCGAAAAATGGGCGCGCGAGCATTTCTTAAACCCCGACCGGGTCTTCGTAACCGGCTCAAGCGCGGGCTCCTACGGTGCGGTGATGAACTCGGTGCCACTGATGGAATCGGTATACCCGGCGTCTCGCTTTGACGTTATAGGCGACGGTGGCAACGGCGTCATAACACCTGAGTGGCAGGCCAATTACTTTCCGAACTGGGGGGTAGCCAATACCCGGCCCGATCACATCCCGGGTCTCGATGCACCCCTGGCGACGACCTCGATGGCCGACACCATGATCGGTATAGCCAACTACTTTCCCGCGAACCGATTTGCCAACTACACCACCGCCTACGACGGCAGCGGCGGCGGCCAGTCCGCCTTTTACCAGGTGATGCTCAACCCGGGCAACCCGCTGGCGTGGACCTCCTGGTGGGAGCCTACCTGTACATGGAACTCTCAAATGAAGGCGATGTCCGAGCAGATTTCCACCGCGGCGTCGAACTACCGCTACTACATAGGCGCGGGGTCACGCCATACCGGCTGGGGCAGCGACAAGGTCTACACCGATACTTCGGGTGGCGTGCCCACGCTCGTGGACTGGGTCAACGACATGATGGACGACGAGCCGTCCTGGGTCGACGTGGAGTGTACGGACTGCAACCTGATTGCTACCTGCCAGGGTGGCGATACGCCGGGCGGTCCCTGCACTGTTGATGGCGACTGCGGTGTCGGCGGTTCCTGCGACGATGACCCGGTACCTGGTAGTCTTCCCGCCGGTCCCTACCTCGGTGGTGGAATCGTGGACTGCCCCTAGGGCATTGCGCGACTGTTAAAGATGGAGGCCGTCACTGGAAAGTGGCGGCCTTTTTTTTACCCGGCGACTGCTGCACCCTCAGCCGCCGAGCTGGTACATTTCCATGCGCCGTCGCGGGGGGGAGTCGCCGCTGGTGGCCTGCGTGCGCAGCTCCGAGTAGCGATCGTCACGCGCGCGCCAGCTGCCCAGTATTATATCGGTGAGTTGTTGGTCGCTGGCGCCGCTTCTCAACGGTCCTTTCAGATCGACGCCGCCCTCGGCAAACAGGCAGTTCACCAGGCGGCCGTTGGTGGTAAGCCGCGCGCGTGTGCAGGCGCCGCAGAACGGTGCTGTTACCGACGACACCACTCCCACCGTCCCCTGTCCGTCGGTGTAGCGGTAGCGGCCGGCCACTTCCGAAGGCGAGCTCCGTTCGATCGACTCCAGCGGCCAGCGAGCGGCCAGCCGCTCTACTATCTCGGAAGCGGTTACGACCTTGCCCATTTCCCAGTCGTTGCGCGTGCCGACGTCCATGTACTCGATGAAGCGCAGCTCGACATCAGTGCCGCGAAAGTACTCGGCTATGTTTTCAAAGGAGTCGTCGTTCATGTCACGCACCACTACGCAGTTGACCTTGATCGGGGATAGTCCCGCTTCGACCGCGTCCGCGATGCCCGCCAGCACGTCGTCCAGGTTGCCGCGGCCGCCGTTCATGCGTTGGAACATAACCGGGTTGAGGCTGTCCAGGCTCACGGTGACCCGGTGGAGGCCAGCCTCGGCCAGGTGAGTGGCCTGCTGTGCGAGCAGCGCGCCGTTGGTGGTCAGGGCTATGTCGTCGATGCCGTCGATGGCCGACAGGCGCTTGACGAGATCTCCGAGGTCGGCGCGTACCAGCGGTTCGCCACCGGTTATCCTTGCCTTGCTCACTCCCAGGCCCGCAAGTATGCCCACGAGCCTGGCGATTTCTTCGTAGCTCAGCAGCTCGGGCCTGGGTAGAAAGCTGTAGCTCTCGCCGAAGAGGTCGGCCGGCATGCAGTAAGGGCAGCGAAAGTTACAGCGGTCGGTGACCGATATCCTCACCTCGGACAGGCGACGACCCAGGGTGTCGATACAAGCGCTCACTGGTGGTTACCGGTCGGCTATCGCCTATTCTTCGGCCAGGCGACGCTCGAAGCCGTCCATCGCCTGGTCAAAAACTTTCTGTACGATCAGCTTCAGCAACCATCCAAGTCCAGGTATTTTTGAGTTGAAGCGCGCTCGCCACTCGATGAGCGTGCCCTCGCCGTCGTCCGAAAAATCCACCTCGCCGAGGTGGTCGCGAATCGGCATGGCGCCCTTGACCAAGGTGTAGGTCATGCGTGTGGGCACGTCGAACTCCAGGATTTCTTCGTACACCGGCATACCGGCCGAGGTTATGACTCGCACGCAGCCGCTGCCGTTGGGGGCAGGGTCGCCCTCGCGGTCGAGGCGTACGCGCCCCAGTCCGGCCCAGTCCTGCCACGATACGTGGTCGGTGTACAAGTCCCAGGCCTGCTGTCGGGGCGCCGCTACTGTTCTGCTTACTGATACTTCCTGCATGCGGACGAATGTAACAGCTGGCCGGGGGAGTGGAAAACGGCAGAACGCTTGCTCGCTGGCCGCCGTACTTAAGCGCTTCAGTCGTACTACCCCCCCGGTTGCGCCGGGGCGCTAGGCGCCGGGTTTCGGAACAGGTGGGCCAACGGTACGGGTTTTGCCGGAAGCAGGGCGGCAAAACTGTCTGTTATGTGGAAAGCAGGCCAAGGTGGATTGACGATGCCCCCCCAAAGAGGTGACAAACATATGGTGATTGTGCGGCAGGTAGCACTGGTACTGACGGTGACCGTGACGACGGCAGTCGTACTGCTGGGCGCACCGGCCCTGGCGATGGCCGTCTGCGGAGACTCGGTGGTCGACGTGGGCGAAACCTGCGACGATGGCAATATTACAGCGGGCGACTGTTGTTCGGCTACCTGCCAGATCGAGGTGGCGGGAACGGTCTGTCGCGCGTCGACCGGGGAGTGCGACCTGGCCGAGAGCTGCGACGGCTTGGCCGACTCGTGTCCGGGCGATGGTTTTGTGGCGGCATTGACCAACTGCGGCAGTGCCGGCACCGAGTGCGTGGTGCAGGACAGCTGCGATGGCGCGGGCTCGTGCACCGACAACGGTTTTGTGGCGGCGTTGACCAACTGTGCGGACGAGGGGGTTGGCTGCACGAGCGATCTTTGCGATGGCGCGGGAGTCTGTAGTCATACTCCCGTTGACGCCGTCTGTGACGATACATTCTACTGTACCGGTGTCGAGAGCTGTGACGCGGTGTTGGACTGCCAGGCGGGAACTGCCCCCGATTGCAGTGACGGTGTGGCTTGCTCCGTGGATTCCTGCAACGAACAGACCGACAGCTGCATTCACATGCCAGCTCACCACCTCTGTGGTGATGGGGTCTACTGCAATGGCGACGAGATTTGTAACGTGGTCACCGGTTGCTCGGCTGGTGCAGTAGTAGACTGCTCGGGCCTGTCGTCCAGCTGTTCGCAGGGGAGCTGCGATGAGTTGACCGGCGCCTGCGTTTCGTCGGCTATCAACGAAACGGGTGCCTGCGACGATCTTGATTTCTGCTCCACCGACGATCAGTGCACGGTAGGCGTTTGCACGGGGACTTCAGACCCACAATTCGGGTCCAAGCTGACGATGAAGCGTCGGGCGGGTGCCACCAACGATTCGTTCACGCTCAAGAGCATTTTGCAGACGGGTTTTCTCGCGAATCTCGACTGTCAGAAATCCATGGACATAGTGCTGGCCGGTGGCGACGGCACGGCCCTGTTTGCTGCCCAGGTACCCGCGTCAACCTTTCCTCACCTGCTGGTAGGCAGCGCTTCCGGGAGGAAGAAATGCGTACTCAGGGACAAGACCGGCACTGTAGCTGGCGGAATGAGGCAGGTGAAATTGTTCACCGTACCAGCGAAGGCAATAGCGAGACTCAAGGTTAAGATGAAGGGCGTTGAGCTTGATGGCGCCCAGGGCCAGGTATCGGTGTTGGTCAGTATGATGCTCGATACGGCTGGCAGCCCTCTGGGCTCCTGCCTGACGGCAAAGCCGATGACCTGCAGCAGCCGTGGCTCCAAGACCATCTGCGAAAAATAACCCTTCGTTCTCCAGCCGACGGGTCTCAGTAGCCCCGGAGCATACTCTTGGGGTCGCCCTGCTCGGCGCTGCTGCCGCGTTCGTAGAGCACCACCGAGTTGGCCAGCCGCTGGGCCTCGTGGGCGTCGTGGGTGACGATCACGGCCGGCACCGAACGGCGGGCGAGGGTGCCCTGCAGCAGGGCTAGCAATTCGTCGCGGCCGTCTCTGTCTATCGACGCGAAGGGTTCGTCGAGCAGCAAGATCTCCGGCTCCACGGCCAGCGCACGCGCGAGGGCAACGCGCTTGCGTTCGCCCCCGGACAACGAGCCCGGCGATGCCTGGGCCAGGTGTTCTATGGTCAGCTCTTCGAGCAGCTCGGCAACCCGCGGCCCCTCGCGTTCACCCGCGGGCAGCCCGAAGGCGACATTGGCGCGCACCGACTTGAAAGGGAACAGCGCGTTGTGTTGTGGCATCCATCCCACGCGCCGCCGCCAGGCCGGCACCCACAGCTTCTGCCTGGAATCAAAAACCGTGTTGCCATTGAACGCGATATGTCCCGAGGCGGGCCGCTCCAGCCCGGCCAGTGCCCTCAACGTGAGCGTCTTGCCCACTCCTGACGGACCGAACAAAGCAAGCACCCCGGACTCGAGCTTGAAGTTTACCTTCACGCTGAACGACCGTTGGCCGCGACCAGCGGTGAGCGCGAAGCAGGTGTCGAGCACCGGCGCGCTCATCGATCCCGCTCCGCTGACCGAGTTTCGAGCTGAGAGGCGGCGAGCACTACCGCCAGCGACACGGCGGTGAGCAGGGCGACGTAGAGGAGCGCGCGGCCGTCGTCGCCGCTTTCGTAGGCGCTGAATATTTCAAGCGGCATGGTGTTGGTCGAACCCGGCATGTTGCCGGCAAACATCAGCGTTGCGCCGAACTCGCCCATGGCGCGCGCGAAGGCGAGCACGACTGCGGCCGCCAGTCCCCTCCAGGCGGCCGGCACGGTGACGCGCGCAAACACGAAGGCCGGTGCCAGGCCCAGCGACGCGGCGGCTTCTTCTATATCGCGCGGCACCGCGGCGATGGCTGCCTGTGCGCTGCGGGTAAGTATGGGGAAGGCCACGACGGCAGAGGCAATAATGGCTGCCGCGGGAGTAAAGATGATTCGTAGTCCAGCGGCGTCGAGCAGTCCGCCCAGCGGTCCCCCGCGACCGAAGACCAGCACCAGCAGGTAGCCCACCACCGAGGGTGGCAACACCAGCGGCAGTAGCACCGCGGCGTCTACCAGCGAGCGGCCGCGGTAACGGCTGCGCGCCTGCAGGCGCGCTAACGGCAGCGCAAGCGGTAGGGTCACGAGCAGGGCGGCGGTGGCAACCTGCAACGACAGCAGCACCGGAAAGGCGTGTTCGGCGTTCACCGTGTATCTCCGGGCGGCGGCAGGAAGCCGTACTCGGCGAGCACCTTCTGCCCTGCTTGCGAAACGACGAAGGAGAGGAAGTCGGCCAACTCCCGGGGAGCGTCGGCCGATAGCGCGGCGACGAGCAGCGGTTGGGTCGCCAAGCCCGGCCGGGCGCGGTCGAGCAACAGCAGGTCGTCTACCGTCAACAAGTCACTGTCGTATACGATGGCCGCGGTAACTTCTCCTCGCCTGGCGTAAGCCAGCACCGCGGCCGTACTCGAAGCGTACACGGCGCGCTGCTTGACAGCCGGCCAGATGCCCAGCGCCTGTAGGTAGTCGCGCGCGTAGCGGCCCACTGGCGCGGTGTCGGGGTCGCCCATGGCCAGCAGCTGGCCGGGGGCGAGCGACGCGAGGTCGGCAAACCTGAGATCTTTTGACGGTTCGGGGCCGGCGAGCACCAGTTGGTTGCCGGCCACGACCACGCGCGAGGAGGGGTCTACCAGGCCTTGCTCGAGCAGGCGGTCCACCTGTCGGGCCGAGGCCAGGAACACCGCGTGGGTGGGGGCGCCGGCTTCGACCTGCCGTCGCAGGCTGCCCGAAGCTCCGTAATTTACGTTGAAGGTCAGTGTAACCTGCGACTGCCCGCGCCAGGCGGTGAGCAGCGAGGGCATGGCAGCGCGCAGACTCGAGGCGGCGGCAATGGTGGCCTCGCCCCGCCCGGCGCAACCCGCCAGCAGCAAGAGGCAGGCAGCGCTCGCGCGTGCCACCCCGGCGCAGCTTGATCCTGTATAGCGCACGGTCATGCCGGTGCAGTATGTACGACTGCCGGGGTATATTGAAAGAGCGTGGTGCCGGTGGCGCGGACGTTGGCAGTTACTTTGGCGCCGGGTCTGCTATCCTGCCAGGGCGCGCTGCTGTTGGCAGGATACGCGGGGGCGATCGCAGAATGCATACGAAGGAGACTGAACGGTGACCAGGCGGACCATGGTAAGGCTGCTCGTGGGGGCGTTGTGCGTGCTGCTGCTCGTGGCGGGCATCACCATCTACGCGGCCGAGAGCGGAGAGGTAGTGTTGTTGCGCACGCAGGGTGCCGGCGGACAGTGGCGGGAGACCCGCGTGTGGATCATACGGTCCGAGGGCGAGCTGTGGATAGAGTCTGCCACGCCCGACCGTCCGTTCATGGCCGATCTCGACGCGGATCTCAAGGTGGAGATCGCGCGTGGTGACACCGCCACCCCTTACTGGGCACTGGTGGTTCACAGGGACATAGCCCACGAATTTATCCGCGAGGAAATGCGTGCGCGCTACGGCTGGGCCGATTGGTGGATCGGCCTGTTGTTTGACAACAGTCGCTCGGTGGCCATACGCCTTATGCCACGCGATGGCGCTTGAGAGCGGGCACTTGTTGCAGGGGTTAAGGGCGAGCTAATGGCCGGCCAACAGGACTTGAGAATACGCGGACACCTGGTCATCCCGGGGTCCTTGCTGAGCGTGCGCTACAGTCGAGGCGGCGGCCCCGGTGGCCAGAATGTCAACAAGGTGGCCACGCGCGTGGAGCTGTTGTTTGAGATCGACCGCGCCGCGGGGCTGCTGGGCGAGGGGGTGGTCGAACGCCTTCGCAAATCATGCTCGCGACGCATGGACAGGCGCGGCCGCGTACGCATCGTGGCCGCCGAGTACCGTCACCAGTACCGCAACCAGGTAGCCGCGCGCGATCGCTTGCGCGAACTGCTGCTTGCCGCGCTGTCTGCTCCGCGCCCGCGTCGCGCCAGCTCGCCGTCGCGGGCCAACCGCGAGCGCCGTCTGCGCAGCAAGCACCACCGCGGCGCTGTCAAGGGGCTGCGCGGCACCGTCGGCGACGACGACTGACTGGGGACAACAGGCAATATGAAATTTGATAACCGTGTGACCAGGATGCTGGGCGTTGACACGCCCATAGTGCAGGCGCCCATGGGCTGGATAGCCCGTTCCCAGCTCGCGTCGGCGGTGTCCAACGCCGGCGCCATGGGCATCATCGAGACCTCGTCGGGAGAGCTCGACGCGATTCGCAACGAGATAGCCTTGATGCGCCAACTCACCGACAAGCCTTTCGGTGTCAACGTCGCGCTGGCCTTCGTGCGCGATCCCAACATCGTCGACTTCGTGGTCGAGCAGGGGGTGAGTTTTGTTTCGACCTCGGCCGGCGACCCGCGCAAGCTCACCGCCTCGCTCAAGGATGCCGGCCTGACTGTGTTCCACGTGGTGCCCACGCTGCGGGCTGCCATGAAGGCCGTAGACGCGGGCGTTGACGGCCTGATCGTTGAGGGCGGCGAGGGCGGGGGCTTCAAGGGCCCGCGCCCGGTGTCGAGCCTGGTGCTGGTGCCGCTGATACGATCGCGGGTGGAGGTTCCCATCATAGCCGCTGGCGGAATTGCCGACGGAGTGTCGATGGCAGCCGCATTCGCGCTTGGGGCCGAGGGCGTGCAGATGGGGACTCGCATGGTGTCGTCCGCCGAGTCGCCGGTGCACGAAAACTGGAAGCGGGCCATAATCGGGGCCGCCGAGACCGACACTGTGTTTCTTAAATCGGGGGCCGGTCCCAGCCTGCGCGCACTGCGAACCACGACCTCCGAGGCCCTGGAAGCAGGCGAGGGCGAGGCGATGGCGACGCTGGCGGGCGGGGTCAAGCAGGTCTACTTCGATGGCGACCTCGAGGCCGGCATCGCGTTGACCGGGCAGGTAGCCGGTCGCATAGACGAGGTGAAAACAGTGGCCGACATCATCACCGACACGGTCGCCGAGTACGCCGCTGCGGTAGAAGACCTGGCCGCCCAACTCGACCGATCCTGAAGACAAGCGCCCGCGGGCTGGACACACCGCTGCCGCGGGGCAATACAACCCGGGCGTGGACTACGACCTCAAGATAAGCAACGCGACCATAATCGACGGCAGCGGCGGTCCGGCCTTCACGGGTGACGCAGGCGTAAATGCCGGTCGAGTAGTGGCCCTTGGCAGCGCCCCCGGTGAGGCCCGCGAGACCATCGACGCCGGTGGGCGCGTGCTGTGCCCGGGCTTCGTAGACATACACACCCACTACGACGCGCAGATTCTGTGGGACCCGCTGCTGTCGGTGTCGCCCTGGCACGGGGTCACCACCGTGGTGATGGGCAACTGCGGCTTCGGGGTAGCGCCCACCAGGCCCGAGCACCGCGCGCTCATTATGCGCACGCTCGAAAAAGTGGAGGGCATGAGCTTCGAGTCGCTCACTGCCGGCCTCACAGACGACTGGCCCTTTGAAACTTTTCCCGAGTACCTCGACGCGGTCGAAAGTCGCGGCGCTGCCATCAACACCGCCGTGCTGCTGGGCCACACTCCGCTGCGTACCTGGGTGATGGGCGAGGCAGCTACGGAGCGAGAGGCCAGCGAGGAAGAAATAGCGGAGATGTGCAGCCTGGCGCGCGAGGCCCTGGCCGCCGGCGCCCTGGGCTTTGCCACCTCGCGGTCTCCCACTCACGTGGGTCATGGCGGGCTGCCGGTGCCCAGTCGAGTGGCTTCTCACGAAGAGGTATGCTCGCTGGCGCGTGAGCTCGGGGCCGCCGGGCGCGGGATAATGCAGGCCACGGCCGGGCCCGAGTTTCTGTTCAACGAGATGGAGCAGATCGCTCAAGAGACCGGCCGCACGCTCAGTTGGACGGCGTTGCTCGCGGGCATAGCCGGCCCGGGCAGTGGGCAGGCCATGATGCGCAAATCGCAGGAGATGGTGGATCGCGGCGTAGACGTGGTGCCGCAGGTGAGCTGCCGGTCGCTGCAGTTCGATTTCACCTTCGACGAGCCGTTCCCTTATGAAGCGAGGCCGGAGTTCGCCGAAATCTCCAGGGCCACCACCACCGCCGAGCGCATGGGCATCTACGCGGACCCCGCGTGGCGTGAGCGTGCCCGGCAGGGCGTAGGCCCCGAGCATCCACCCGAGTTTTTCAACGGGCTGTGGGATCAGATGGTCGTGAGCTCCTGTGCGTCCGAGCCTGATCTGGAGGGCCGCCGGGTGGTGGAGCTGGCGGCTGAAAGCGGTGTTGACGCGCTCGACCTGGTGTTGGACCTTTCGCTGCGCCACGAGTTGGCGGTTCGCTTTCGCATGCCCTTTGTAAATTACGATGAGGACGAGCTGGGCGAACTGCTCACGGCTGACTGCGCGGTGCTGGGGCTGTCAGACGCCGGCGCGCATGCGAGCCAGCTCTGCGACGCATGCTTTTCGACCCACTTGCTGGGCCACTGGGTGCGCCACAAGGGCGTGCTCTCGCTGGAGCAGGCCGTGCACATGCTCACGGCACGACCGGCCGAGGTCTTCGGGCTGTCGGATCGGGGTCTGCTGGCCGAGGGTCGGCCAGCCGATCTCGTGCTGTTTGATCCCGAGAAGGTGGCCGCCGGCGAACTAAGGCGTGTGAACGACATGCCCGGCGGCGCCGACCGCCTGGTCGTCGACGCTACCGGCATAGATCTCGTGGTCGTGAACGGCGTGATCATTCGTCGCGACGGTCGCGACACTGTATCTGCCGACGACCCGCTGCCCGGCCGCCTGCTGCGTCATGGCAGCGCCTCCTCGGCGACGGCCTGAACCGGGAAACGCCGTTCCTCTCAAGCCCGGCGCACGAGACCGCGGGCCAGCGCCGACAGCAGGTCGCCCGCCAGCACCAGCAGTGCCCCCAGCAGCACGTAGAAGAACAGCTCGTCGTAGAGATTGCCGGCGCGGGCGTCGCGTATGAGCGAGCCCAGCGACAGCACGCCCAGCATGCCCAGCACGGTGGCTTCACGCACGCAGGTTTCCCAGCGGTAGAAGAAGTACAGCAGCAGCCGCGGCAGCAGGCCCGGAAATACGGCCGCGGCGGTCTGTGATCTCGACGCGCCGGCAGCGGCCAACGCCCGCGCGGGCGCCGGGGGCATGTTCTCTACGGTCTCGGCTCCCAGGCGTCCCAGTATGCCAGCGTTGTGCAGGGCCAGTGCCAGCACCGCCGGCAGGGCCGTGTAGCCTAGCGACTCCACCAGCAGAAAGGCCCACAGGTACTCGGGCACAGCGCGCGCAAACAGCAATAGCGCGCGTACCGAGTGGTTGAGCGCCGACCAGGCCCAGCGCGCCCAGCGCAATCCTCGACGTTGGTCGGCAACGGCCCGGCCGCCGAAGAAGGGCGCCGGGCGGGCGACGTTTCGCGCCGCAGGCCAGCAGGCCAGGTAGCCTACCAGCGCTGCCAGCACCGAGGCCAGCACGGCAATGGCGGCCGTAGATGCAAGCGCCGTGCTGCCTCCGTCGGCCATCAGGGCGGCGGCCCAGTCGTACACGGTTTGCCAGTCGGCGGTAGAACCTGCGTCGAAGCCGCCCTGTTGCTGCACGGGCCAGGGACGAAGCTCGCCCGTAAAGCGTTCAAGGTTGGCCAGGCGGCGTTCGCCGCTGAGTTGCTCAAGTCCGAAGTCTCCGCCCATCCACGAGAACACGACCAGCGCAGCGGTGGCCCACGCGGCGGTTCGCAACAGTCGGCTGCGTGGGCGCGTACGCCTGAGTTCTTCGGCGCTCGCTTTCATCGCGCGGGCGTCTCGCCAAGAAACCGTTGCCTGAGAGCGCGGCTTGCCATGTCACTCACTGCTATCAAGGCGAACAGCGCGTAGAGGTAGGTCCACAGTTCGGCGTACAGCGATTCGTTCCACGCAAGCCGTATGAACTTGCCCAGTGTTTCGGGGCCGAAAAACCCGAGTACTGCGGCCGACCTGAGCGCGCACTCAAAGCGATAGAAACTGTAGGCCGCCATGTCGGGCAGCGCGCGCGGCAACAGCGCCACCGAGAAGGCCTGGGCCGCGGTCGCGCCGCTGCCGGTCAGTTGCACGGCGGCGTCGCGCGGCGCCTCGTCTATCATCTCGGAGAACACTTTGCCCAGCGTGCCGGCGTAGGGGATGGCAATGGCCAGCACGGCTGCGGTGTCGCTCAGGCCCACAGCCGCCAGGAACAGCAGTGCCCACAGCAGCTCGTGTACCGAGCGCGCCAGTGTCATAACGACCCTCGCCGGCGCGTAGAGCAGCGGGCCCAGGCGCCGCAAGACGGCGCGCCCGCCAGGCCCTGGCAGTCGCCACCAGGCGCTGGCACCCGCGAATCCCAGCAGCAGCGCAACTGGAACCGCCAGGCTCATGGCGGCCACGGCCAGCTGTACGGTTCGCCAGGTGGCGGCGGCTACCTGTAGCAGCAGTGGTGGCGCGCCCACCGGCACGAAGGGTGAACCGTAGTCCAGGGCCGGCCGCAGGGCATGTGAGAAAAAACGCGCGAGCAGTTCGAGTGACTCGAGGCCGGGGAGCGCCAGTTGGCCCTGGGCGCTGAGAAAGGCGGCCGAGGCGAGACCTGCGGCTGTGATCGCGCCGACTACCGCGCGCCGCGTGCCCGTGCGGCTGTCAGTCGCGCTGCTCATCTTCGCTCGGATCCAGCGCGTACAGCGCCTCCAGCTCGTCGTCGCCCAGTTCTGCCGGGGCGCAGTCAAACAGCAGGCGGCCGCGCCTGAGGCCCAGCAGGCGACCGAACAGTTCGCGCGCGAGATTGAGGTTGTGCAGGCTTACCAACAGCGAAAAACCCTGCTCACGGGCCAGCTCGAGCAGCAGCGCCAGGGTGTCTCGCGCCCGCTCGGGGTCAACACTGGCCACCGGCTCATCGGCCAGCAGCATGCGAGGGCCGCCGAACAGCGCGCGCGCCACGGCTACCCGTTGCTGCTCGCCGCCCGAGAGTTTGTCGCTGCGCTGGTAGAGCTTGTCGCCCACGCCCACGCGTTGCAGCAGTTCGAAGGCACGTTGGGTGTCGGCACGGCGAGGCTTGAGCAGCGCGCGCAGCGCAGTGAACAAGCCTTCGCGGCCGAAGCCGCCGGCCAACACGTTGGCCACCACCCTGAGCTCGGGAACCAGCGCGAGGTCCTGCGGTATGAAGGCGATCTCGGAGCGAGTGCGCCTCAGTTCGCGTTCACCCATGTCTGAGAGCAGGCGCCCGTTGATGGCTACACCACCGGCAGCGGCGGGCACGGTGCCGTTGCAGGATCTCAGCAGCGTGGTTTTACCCGCGCCACTGGGGCCGACCACGGCCACGCACTCGCCGGGTGCCACGGCCAGGTGGTCAACTGCGAGCACCGTCCTACGGTCGTAGTTTACGCGTAGGTCGTTGATTTCAAGCAGCGGATTCAGCGCGCGGTTCTCCGGATCCTGAGCAGGCCCAGCTCACGGGCCACGCGCGCTATTCCCTCAAACTCGCCGTCGCTGGCGGCGATCAATCCGCTGCGGGCAAAGGCCGCCAGCAATGCCGGGTCGTCCATGGCCGTGAGCGCGCGAGCCAGTCGCGCCGTCGTGCCCGCGCCGAAGAGCCGCTCGATGTCGGGGTGGGCCGTCATGTTGTAGTCGGCGTAGGCAGGCGTCTTCCACAGCACCTGGCAGTCGGAGCTGTCGATGCGGCCAGTCTCCACCATGCTGTCCCAGGTGAGGTAGTTGATGACACCGGCCTTGATGCGGCCGCCCGAGCACACCAGTGCTGCCGTGCGTGAATGGCTGCCCGAGAACCCGTAGGCCTGCTCGAAAAACTCTGCGGGTGACTTGCCCGTGGCGCGGCGCAGAAAGTACTCGGGCATCAGTCGCCCCGAGGTCGAGCTTTCCGAACCGAAGGTGAAGGGCAACGAGGCAATGGCCAGGGGAAACTGCTCCGAGGGTGCCAGTCCCGCCGAGCGGTGGGCAATGAAGTAACTGTAGTAGTGGGGGTCCTCGGCGCCCTGCACGATGGCGTGGGCGCCGGGCACCGCCGCGCGGGCCTGCACACCGGTGAGTCCACCGAACCAGGCCAGCAGCACATCTCCGTTCTTGAACATTTCTACCGAGGCCTGGTAGTCGGCCGCGGCCACGTACTCCACGGCTATGCCCAGGCGGCGGGCCAGGTAGTCGGCCACGGGCTTGTACCTGGCCTTGAGCTCGGTAGCGTTCTGGTCGGGGATGGCGGTGAAACGAAGCGCGGTCGCTCCAGCCGGGGGATCCGCTTGGGCGGGATTTGCGGCCGGGCTTACGCTGCTGACCAGCAGCGCGGCGAACAGCGCGGCGCGGGTCAGAAGCAGCATGGTAACTTTCCTCTTCGCACGAGCATCATTCTACGTCGGCAAGCCAGACAGGAAGTAGGGCAGCCGCCGTTGTTTTTCAAGCAGCGGCAATCACGATTTCTTGACTGACGGGTGTCACTGACATATGTCAGTCAAGTGCCGCAAGCCGCCGACAGCACAGCAGTGGAGACCCCGCCTAGAGAACTCAAGCGCCAGGCCACGCGCGACAAGTTGATGGTCGCGGCGCTTGTCGAGTTCAGGCGCGAGGGCGTGGCTGGTGCTCAGATCGAAAACATAGTGCGCGCCGCGGGTGTTGCACGCGGTACTTTTTACCTGCACTTCCCCACCCGCGAGCACGTTCTTCTAGAGCTTCTCATGGACTACCAGCGGCAGGTAGCCGGGCAACTCGACGCTTCTACCCGAGCCGAGCCCAGGGCGTTTTTGCGCCAGGTGGTCCACGCCATGGTCGAGTGCCTGTCCAGGGAAGACCGCGAGCTGTTGCGCGAGATGTTCGTGGCGGTGTTCAGGCACACCGCCGAGCTGGCCGACCAGGACATCGAACTGGTCGCCGTGCTGACCGCCTATCTCGAAAAGGCCAGGCAGCGAGGCCTGGTGCGCAACGAACTCGAAACCTACGAGACCGTTACCATGCTGTTGCCCGGGTTGTTCGGTGTCATGATGCTCGACGAGCACGAGGGCAACAGCCTGGGAGATCTAACTCGCCGACTCTACCGCGCGGTGGACGTGTTCGCGGCCGGCCTTGCGCCGCCGGCCTGATCAGTCCACCGCACAGATTTTACTCGCCGAACACGACAAAGGAGACCACGCCGCCGATGGCCCAGATAGACCACCCGATTAATCCCGACGTCGAACTCATCGAGGGCACGTTCTACGAGCGTGAGCCTTTCGACACCTACCGTTGGATGCGCGACAACGCGCCCGCTTACTGGGACGAGCCGTCGGGCATATGGGGCATCAGCCGCTACCACGACATACTCAAGGTGGCCAAGGACCCCGAGACTTTTTCGAACACCGGTGGCATCAGGCCGGCCACGCCGCCGCTGCCGCACCTGATCGACCTCGACGACCCCGAGCACAAGAAGCGCCGCAGCCTGGTCAACAAGGGATTCACCGTGCGCCAGGTGCAGGCCCGCGAACCGCGCATACGCGAGATCTGCCGCGGCCTCATCGACAAGGCCGTCAGCAAGGGTGAGTTCGACTTCGTGATGGATTTTGCCGCGTGGCTGCCGCTCATCGTCATTGGCGACATGCTGGGTATAGACCCGGCCGACCACGCGGCCCTGCTGCGCTGGTCCGACGAGCTGGTGTGTGGTGCCTCGGCCAACGACCCCGCCCAGATGGAAAAGGCCGCGCTGACGATGTTCGAGTATACAGACTACGAGCAGAAGGTGATCGCCGACCGCCGGGCTCGGCCCAGGCAGGACGACCTCATCAGCATCCTGGTGCACGCCGAGATCGACGGCAAGCAACTGAGCGAAGAGCAATTGCTGTATGAGTCGCTATTGCTGCTCGTGGGTGGCGACGAGACGACTCGCCACGTGATAGTGGGCGGCATGTATGAACTGCTGCGCAAGCCCGAACTGTTCGCGGCCCTGGTAGAAGACCAGTCGCGCATACCGATGGCCGTAGAGGAGATGCTGCGCTGGGTAACTCCGATCAAGAACATGGCGCGCGTTGCTACACGCGACGTCCAACTGCACGGGCAGACCATAGCCGAGGGCGAGAAGCTGCTGCTGCTCTACGATTCGGCCAATCGCGACGAGCGCGCGTTCGAACAGCCGATGGACTTTGACATCACCCGGCACCCCAACGAGCACATCGCTTTTGGCTGGGGGCCACACTTCTGCCTGGGCGCGAGCCTGGCCCGTCTCGAACTACGCGTAATGTTCGAGGAAGTGGCCCGCGCCATGCCGGGCCTGCAGCTGGTGGACGGCGGGTCGCCCCCGCGGAGGCCGTCCAACTTCATAAGCGGCATCACCCACCTGCCGGTGAGTCTGGCCGCCTGAGCGGCTGGCCGGCCGGTCTGCTGTACCTTAGCTGCGCTACGCCGAACGGCGTTTTATCGCCGTTCGGCATGCGTTTGGCGCTTTGTTGCGCGGTTATCAGGCAGGCCAATGCGTGCCCGCGGTCGTCAGCATCGAGCACAGTCCATTAACGCTGCCTGTTGCCTTGCGCGTTGCTCACACCCGGCTGGGGGGAGCCCCGTGGCACGAGAGTTGCACTTTTCGGGTGGCGGATGTGTGGCTACGGGAAGGCCCGGTGAGGGAAGCTCTTTTTAGGCGGTTTTTTACCCACATGGGTGTGAGATGGCGGGTTTTCCTCTGGTCAACGGGGTGCGGGATATGTTAGTGAATGTGTTAATTGCCCCACTTGCCGGGGTAGTGAAGTAGGATTTTTTGAGGAGATAGATGATGAAAACAGGTGTGAGAATTATTTGCTCGGTGGCCGTTGTCGGCTTGCTGGCGGCGCCGGCTTACTCGGGCGTGATCGACAGCCCCAAGCCGCTTTTCGGCGGCAGGGCAGCGCGTACAATTTTTTACGTGCCCAACGTGATCCACAACAACGGTATGGAAACGGTGTTTACCTGCACCTCCCTGGACAGCATGACCATAAGGATCGGTATAGAGATCTTCGACTCCATAGGTGGACCGCCTCTTAACGACGTTAGCGATCCCACGGGCAACGGCGCCGAGGACGTTCCCGTAGGTGGCACCTTCACCGTGGGCACTGACAACACCGAGGTTTTGAGCGAGAACGAAGTGATCTCGGGCCTTCCTGCCAACATACGCGGTGGTTCGGCTCGAATCGTGAGCGACAGCAAGCGCATTGCCTGCTCGGCCGTCGTCATCGACGAGAGTTTTTCAAACGAAGCGAGCTGTACTGCGGGGCTACCGAGCGGCTCTTGTCTTGTTGACAGCGACTGCGACAGCGTCCCGCTCGCCGGTGACGGCGTGTGCACTCCCAGGGGTCTCCCGGGCGGCGTCGCTTTTCCGCTCAAGGTGATTGCCAAGAAGCAGCGCGGCGATTGAGTCTCGACGGCGTTAACGCCGACCGGCTCTATTTCGCAACAGGAACCGCACGGGCTATGCTCGCGGCCAGGAGCCGTGGGCTTTCGCTGCCGCGGGGAGCTCACTGGGCCCGATGAAAATACGCAGGAACGAATTGTTCCGCCGCGTTTCGTGGCAGAAATTGTCGGCTAACGCGGCCGAGCTTGGCCCCTACCTCGTGCCCGTACGTCGTGATCTGCTGATCGCCATGCTCTGCAGCCTGGGTGCCGTACTCATGGTCATCGCGCGGCCGTGGCCCATGAAGATGGTCTTCGACTACGCCCTGCTGCCAGCGGGCAGGGTAAAGTGGGTGTTCCCCTACGCCATGCTCAAGGGCTACGGGGCCATGGGCGTGGTGAGCATTTCCTGCGCCCTTTTGCTTGCCGTGAGCCTGATGTGGGGGTTGTTTACCTTCACGCAGCGGTACCTTATCGCCTCTGCCGGTCAGCAGGTGACGTTCAAGATCAGGCGCCAGCTCTTCGCTCACCTGCAGCGCCTGTCGTTGTCTTATCACCGCCGCCAACGAGTGGGTGACCTGCTGCTGCGCGCCACCGGCGACGCCAACATGATGCGCGACATGCTCGTGGACGCGGTACTCGTAGTCTTCACGCAGGTACTGGTGCTGGTTGCCATGATCATCGTCATGGCGGCCATGGACTGGCAGCTCACCATGATCGCGCTGTCGGTGATGCCGCTGCTCGGGGTCGCCGTGTTCCGCATGTCTGGCCACCTGCGCAAGGCAGTGCGCAAGCAGCGCAAGCGCGAAGGGCACATGGCAGCCATGGTGGGCGAAATGCTGCAGGCGGTGCCAGTGATCCAGGTGTTCGGCCGCGAGGGTTACGAAGACCGCAGGTTCGGCGAGTCGAACAAGCGCAACCTTAAGTCGGGTCTGAAAACCGTGAGACTGGAGGCCAACCTGGAGCGGGTGGCCGAGGTCGTCATTGCTCTTGGCACCGGGTCGGTGCTGTGGTTCGGCGTGGCCCGCGTTCTTTCGGGCATACTAACCCCCGGGGACCTGCTGGTCTTTACAGCCTACCTCAGCGGCATGTACCGCCCCTTGCGGCGCATATCGAGGGTGACCGGTCGCCTGGCGAAGGCCTCGGCCTGTGCCGAGAGGGTGTTCTCGGTGCTCAGGGAAGACGACCGCGTGAAGGTGCATCGTGGGGCCGCCGAGGCGCCGGCTTTCGAGGGGCGCGTGCGTTTCAAGAACGTGTGTTTCGAATACCGCAAGGGCGTGCCCGTGCTACGCGACGTGTCGTTCACGACCAAGCCCGGGCGCACGGTGGCGATCGTGGGGCCCAACGGTGCCGGTAAGTCGACCATGTGTGGATTGCTACCCCGGTTGTTCGACCCGTTGTCGGGCTCGATAACGATAGACGGCAAGAAGATAAGCCGTTACACGCTCGATTCGCTGCGGGAGCATATAGCCGTTGTGCTGCAGCACCCGATGCTGTTTCGCGGGACGGTGGCCGAGAACATCGCCTACGGAAAACCGGAGGCCACCGAAGAAGAAATAGTGGCGGCGGCCGAGGCGGCCGACACCGACGATTTTATCCG